>JAYEHE010000261.1:0-2739 GCA_034659415.1 Candidatus Zixiibacteriota bacterium
ATTTTCAGTAGAAAGTTCATTGAGAAATTGCTCAAGTAATGTTTCCGATTCTAGTGATGTATTATTTTCGCTTATCTTAGCAACCCGAGGTTTTCGAGGCAGATTAATTAATTCACCAAAAGCTACTTTGAAAAGTTTTTTTATATCATCATAATCAGTTTCTTTACCGTATTGGGTCAGGTGTATATAATCTTTCATTTCTAAAAGTGGGTAGAAATTCGATTTTTTCTTTATTGCAGGTGGTAATGAAATTATCAATTGTAAGAGTTTTTTTCCGAAATTATTAGGGTAGCAAGCTTGACTAAAAAAATATTCTATAAATACGTGAATATATTCTTTTGCAATGTTGATATTAGCTGTCAAAAATAATTGTTCTAATACTTTCCAAAACTTTTTATCGTTGTCTTTGAGCAAATAAGTAATTGTTTGTCCGATTGGATTTGGATTTAAAGAAACTGGCAACTCCACAGAATAAAAACCGGATTTAAGACTGGCAAAACAAATATCCTCTTCAGGCACAACTGCTTTAATAGTTTCGAAGATATTATTTACTGAAGAAAATTTTAAAGTCTGCTCATAATCAAAGAAATTTTGTTTGATCTTTTTCAATTCATTGGGTGCTAGGCTTTCTATCGAATTATCATTGTTGTATGAAGCGTAAACAAAATGATTTAAAGATTTATCTTTTGCCACCGCTCTGATTTTTTCAGAGAGTCCAGATACGGGAGACAAATGACCGTCCAGTGTATCTAATCCCCCAGTGAAAATTGTTTCCTGATTGATTGGCAATTGTAGACCTGCCGACAGTACAGCCAAAAATAAAGATATGTCTAATGAATGACCTGATATTTCAAGACTCATATCTTGTATAGAAGTTGCTCCAATATTTTTAATAGTAATATTATAACTTTGGAGTTTAAAACCTAAAGAGGAGTATATCTTATCAACTGACCGTAATATAATATTATTTATTTGTTTTAAAGTCTTAGCGTCAATTTTCACATCACCAAGAAAAACAATTCTTTCTCCCTTAACAGTTTCTCTGGCTTGAGCATGGATACTGGTAATAATCCCTTTACCGCTAACAATTAAAACAGTCTTTACTTGTCCTATAATCTGCGAATTCATTACTATAATTACTTCTTCATTAAAGTGAGTTTTATAATACCGGATTCAATACCTGGAAAAATATCCAAGCTTACTTCTCCATTTAAAAGTGTTTCTGTAATTGATATTGGAGATTTTGTTGGTTCAGTCATAGCTGCTGCTGGAAATTCTTTATCTGGAAAAGCTTGTTTCCACATAATATCTTTGGCAACTAGTTTTTTATTCCATAACAAACGACCATTCGATAACTGAATAGTATATTCGCCAGGTGTCACGTTAAACACTATCAAGGGTTTACTATTGATTGAACATTGTTGACTCCCTAAAAGTTTATCGTTCTTTAAAACTTCGATTGATAAAAACTCAACATTTTTAAAGTTTGATATATCACTGTGAATTTTTTTAAACTCCGGATCCTTATAACAGAAATCTAGTATCTCCTGTTTTTCTTTCTCGGTACCAATAAAATTATCTGAAAGTATGTCTATCATAAGATTGTAAAAATAGGAATATTTCATAGACTCCCTCAGGTCACTTTTATTCATCAATTTGGATTCAACAGTTTGAATAAAGTGCTGAAAATTTTTATAAGCAGTTTCATATTCGGGGTCAGTAATCTTAGATTTGATTTCGTCAAATACTTTTTCAAACGAAGACTGCTTATTATTACTTTCATAAGCACTTTGTATCAGTTTTAAAAAATACAGACTTTTTGATTCTTTTGTACTCATATTTTTATCAATCTTTGATTATAGATAATACATTCTTGATATTTTCCATTACACCCGCATCGTTTGCAGCTTCGATAAATTCAGAGTCGGTAGCTATTACTTTGGCTGTATTTTGCCATAAATCGGGTATTACAATATCTTTACCTTGTTCAAGTCTTTCCTGCCATAGACTTCCGGCAAAGCGACTGAACGTTGACTTGCTTATGCCGAAATCAGCGGAAATTTTTTTATCTTCAAAAACACCATTTGCAATATCATCGAAAATACGGTTAATAAGTTGAGCTAATAATTTATTGCCCAGTGATCGTATTGACGGACGAAGGTTCTCAATATTATTAACTTTCTCTGAGGTTACAATATCCACCAAATTAAGGTTAAAAGTAGATGATTCAAAATGACTAGCAGGGTCTGTTCTCGGACCATTTTTTATAACTTTATTATCCAAATCAACTCGCCTTCCAACAAAAAATTCATGGTCAATTTCTGTTTGTAATCTGGGCTGCAATTCAGAATCATCATAATCAGATTTAGAGATTTTACTTTCTAACCACTCTTTAAACAAAGTTGGTCCCATTTCCATCGGATACCACAATATAATGGTCTTACCACCAAATTCCCAGTTGTATCGAACTGAAAAAGGTCTTTTTTTTCGTAAACATTCTTTACGAGATAGATAAAAATGCTTAACTACAAGTCCCTGAAGGATATTTCCAACCTTTTGTTCTTCCTCAAGTTCAGACGCAACCGGATTGTCATGCTTCCAAATTTTCATCATTTTTAAAATCGGTTTATAGTAATTGCGGCAGTCTATCTGTTTCCGTTTCTTTTTTTCTATAGTATTTACTATACTTTTGGGTAGGTTAGTAAATTTTAATATAGTTAAATCATATGTTTCATCAAG
>JAYEHE010000262.1:0-2739 GCA_034659415.1 Candidatus Zixiibacteriota bacterium
TGCATTTTGAGAGTAGTCCTGGTGTGCTATGCAGTTATTTAGGGCTTCAAGTATGATCTTGGAATCATATTTAGTTAGTTCAATCGGAACCAATTGATTAAATGGCTGTAATTTGAATTTAATATTACGGATTCTTTTAAACACACCTTCGACCGAAAGTAAGAAAGGAGGACCAAAGTGTTCATAAGCCTCTTCTTCTGCCTCAAGCTTCCACGATAATTGGGCGGGATGCGGATTCATATGATGAGCTGATTCAGGTTTGCCGAGTAATAATATAGCAGTTTTCGTAATTTGTCCGTTTCGAGTAATTTTCGTTTTATCAAGAAAAGTTGCGGTATCCCAGCTACCTATTTCATCTTTGAATTCACTCGCTTTATGCTTTGCAGAGAACTTCTCTCGGGCAATCTGAATAGCCTGTTCATCAAGATCATCCACTGTAGCATTTTCACAAACGACTGCAGACCAGTCTACTTCAGTTGCTTGATTACGGATAGTATCCAACTCTTGAACAGACAGAGCTCCAAGTGATTCGCCGTCTCGTCCATAAAAATGTCCTTTCCAAGATGTCGGAATACCAGCAGGAGCGGCTGGAATCTGAAACATTACTACTCGGCCTTCAGGTAAGTCCAGTTCATATATCTCTTGAAAAGAGATTCCATTTGTTTGAACCGCAACTTCATGTTTTAGACTTTCCAAAGAAGCACGATCATTGCGATAATTCGATCCCACAATTTCACGAGGGAGCTTATCTTTTGCTCCAAAAATCATCTCACATAATTGTACCTCTAGATATTTATAAAGAAAACGGAGAGATTGGATATTTGATGCAGTTTGTTCCTGGCGTAAAGTTGCTTGAAATCCTCGAGAATCCAACATTTTCCTTAAGAGAAGGTATCCAATTATCTCTAGATATATGCTGGTTAGCTGAGATCCTTCACCAACAAAACATTGCACATGGAGATTTAAATCATAAAAATATTATGGTTAATCAAAATGAGAATGGGATAGAAGTATATTGTATCGATTTAGATAATTATTTTACTCCCGGTGCTCCTCCCTCTCGAATGGCAGGACACTTATACTCAATGCCACCAGAATTTAATAATGCAGTTCAGAATAAACTAAAAATAACCCCTTCTTTACTATCAGATTCATTTTCATTAAGCATTATGATATATGAAAATATTCTTTTGACATCACCGGCAGCAGGGTCAGATGGCTCTCCTGAAGAAATAGCACTTAGATTTTCACAACCTTGGTGGTCAGATCCTCTAAATATTGATCCTCACAGTAACCCGCACGGTAATTATCCGGTAGCCGTATTAAATAATGACCTTTGTGGGTTATTTAGACGAGGAATAAATCCTAACATAGACAATAGACCAACTGTCTTTGAATGGATAGCTGCTCTGGAAAAAGCACTCACTCGAATTTACATATGTCCAAAGTGTGGATATCCAACAATAATTGATCAATCAAAA
This sequence comes from Candidatus Zixiibacteriota bacterium, assembly GCA_034659415.1. Lineage (GTDB taxonomy): Bacteria > Zixibacteria > MSB-5A5 > GN15 > FEB-12 > QNAD01. The sequence goes on from JAYEHE010000262.1 coordinate 1,482, forward strand.
ACATGCTGTCCATTAAATAAGCATCCTTTTGAAAGATTGGGGTTATTCATCAAGAAGAATCAAAAAACAATACCATTTAATCAAACAGCTATGCTTATAGGTAGAGATCAAATAAAAGGTTCTAATAAAATTAGTAAATATCATATTTCTTGTAAGACTATTGGTCCTCATGTTTGGATTGAATCGATTGGTAAAAACTCTACATTTCGATGGTCCGGTAATAATTGGATCAAACTACAAAATAAAAAACAGTTCTTGCTTAAAAAAAATGATAAGCTAAAACTCGCAGACACAAAAGTTAAAGTAATTAGAATCAATTAACTCGAACAAAACCAATTAACCTCCCAAAGCAAATCGGAGGTTCCCAGTGAAAAAGGAACAAATAGAAAAACTAAAAAAAGCAAATAATATCATTGATGTTGCTCGAGATTTAGGGATGATAGTAAAAAACAATATGACAAATTGTTTTTATCCGGACAGACATAATAATAATGATATCCATCCCTCAATGTATATAAATCAAAACCATCAAACTTTTCGATGTATGGCATGTGGTGTAAACGGTGATGTTATTACACTAATTCAACTCAAAACCGGATTATCCTTTACAGAAGCTCTTGAATACCTCGCCAAACATGCAGGATTAGATATAAACGACAACTTCAAAAATCCCAAGATAACAAAATTATCTATTTCAAATAATGACTATGAACAATATTTAGATGTCTACGAAAGTTTTATTGATCTGTGTGTAAGTCCTAGTGGAAAAGCCAGACAATGGCTATATGGTAGAGGGATTACAGAAAAAACAATCAGAAGCATGAAAATTAAATATGCTGACTCCCCTGATCAAATTCTTAATCAATTACGCTCAATCTATTCATCGGACAGCTTATCTGATAGCGGTCTGGTGAACAAGAAGGGAAGACTATTTTGTTCTAATTATCAATTGATTTGGACTTACCTGAAAGATTCTAAACCTTGTTATTTCCAGGGGAGAACTCTGGATAAGAATATCAAACCTAAAGAAATGAATATCTCAAAACCGATACCATCTCCTTATAATATTAATATCCTCAAACAAAAATCTAAAACCATTATTATTTGTGAAGGGGTAGTAGATACATTAACATTGACAGAGCATAATTATAATGCTGTTGGTATTATCGGTGTTCATGGCTTTAAAAAAGAATGGCTCTCTTTATTCAAAGGATATAATATAAAGATCGCATTTGATGGTGATATTGCAGGACAACAA
>JAYEHE010000263.1:0-11641 GCA_034659415.1 Candidatus Zixiibacteriota bacterium
ATGAAGTTCGGCACCTAAATAAAGACGGTTGAAAAAACTGGCTCCTTTGTGCATAAAGAAATCATTGTAATCGGCGGCAAATAACAGATTTTCAGAAAATTTGTAAGCCGCACCAACATTGATAACCATCGGCATTTTTTCTTCGCCCACATCAGAAAGAAAATCATTAACTTTGGCACCAATCGTCAATTTTCCCGGCATCATTTCATACAACAACCCAAAATCAAGCCCATAGCCAGTAGTTTCATTCTCTTTTAAAGAATCTATTACATTATCAAATTCTAAATCAGAAGCTGAGGTTTTGTAATCGACAAAGCTACGTCTAATGATTTTTAAATCGACTCCATAATAGAGATTATTAGGTAAAAAGCTGATCATACCCAAAGGAAATTTACTTCCATAACCGGCTGAATAAACAATATCCAAGTGACCGTAGGCAAAAATCTTAGGATCAAAAATCCCTTTATCAATTTTAAAATCAACTTCACCGGTAGCATAAGCACCAACTGCAAAATTACTCATCACAAGACCTACTTTGGGCATGACCCCGGCACCGATACTATTATTATCAAATTCATCCATATCCCTTAGAAGCTGTTCTTGCTCGTCAAAGGTAAGGTCGGTGAAATTATCCAGAGCCTCTTCGTTTTCATCGATAAAGTCAACAAGATCAAAAACATCTTTACTCATATTTGCCTGAACATTAATAAGTTCTAACCCAAAACCAGCTTTTCCTAATAGAGCCGGATTATACATCAGGGCATTGAAACCTTCCATAGTGGCAACTCCAGCTCCTCCCATACCCATAGCACGGATATCACGAAACGTTACAGATGGAGCATTACCGCCAAATGATACTGAAGCCAAACACAAAATCAAGCTTATGATCAACATTGATATAAATATTTTCTTTTTCATAATTAACCTCATTCCTTATGCACCATGATCGTTACTAAGATTCTTAATGTCATTTAGAAGCGATTTAATCTCTGACATATCAAGACCGCCATCATCACCCACTCTATCTTCAATGATTGTTGTTATAATATTAATTGCTTCAGTAAGAACTTCGCTGATAGCCTCAAAATATGCATCAAAATATGCATCACGCTCTGCTGGTGAGATACTATTCATATATTCGTTGATATTATCAATTATAAATTGATTACTGCCAGAATTAAATACAATATTAAAATCAAAATCGTCGTCGTCAATGACACCATCGAGATTTGTATCCTGAAACATTAGCAAAGCTTTGATACCAATAGCAACCACATATTCTAAATCAATATCATTGCTGTTCAGAGTGCCATGGGTAAAACCATAATAAACAGGGTTTAAGTCATCATAAACGACATTGATAGCACCATAAAGATCATTAGCTAATTTTTTGTAATTTGTTTTCCATTCACCGGCTGTAAAGGGAAGTGATTCTTCGTCATTATATGACGAATCCGACATCATCGTTCCTAATTGCAGAACATTGAATTCGGCGGCACATAAAGTTGCTTTGGCATGAAAATAACGAGCATCAGCATGAAGCGTATCTTTGGCAATTGCAGCGGCAAATTTTTCAACAGCAGCAGCACAGTTGCCATCACGCATTTCCTGGTTACCTTCATCAATTAAAGAATCCGTGCTATCCCCCGAGGTCCATCCAAAGATATTGCACCCTGAGAGTAAAAGCATAGACAGAACCATAACAAAACCTAAAATAATTAGAGGTCTTTTCATTCTTTTCTCCTTTGTTATAAGTGATTTTTTGTTAATGTTACTTTTATCACTAAGAATATGAAATATAGATATTTGAATACAACAAAAAAATTATAGAATTAATTACATTCCAGAGATTATTTAGATTGAAAATAAAGCCTCTCAATAAGTTATATTGAGCGAAGTCAAGACATAACTTATATTAGCACAGAAGGTATTTTATGAAAATATTTTATAGGACAATTTTAGCCAAATAAATATCTGTACTTCCTTCATGTGATGAATAATAACTTACCCATAACAACCCTTTATAATAATAAAGTCCCGGATAACTGTTATCCCCGCCAGAAGGAAGAGTAATAATTTCATCAAGAGTATTTAAGACAGGGTTTAAGATACATATTGCTGTTCGCTCAGGGTTATACAACCTTGCACCGACAATTATTCTTCCATCTGGAACTATAATCATATCCTGTCCACCAATCCGAAAATTAAGTTCAGTCCAATACCAATTAGTATAAGGTGATGATGACCTGCCGAGAAGAGCAGTAGAATCGGCATTATCCCGCCTCATTAAACAAAGCATTGTATCATTTTGGATGAACAAAATTGTTCCCTCACTAGGGTTTCCTTTAATATCTAGACTATCGACAATTGAAGTATAATTTATTCCATCCGAGCTTTGGTAAAGCCTGTTAAATCGTTCATAGGCATATAAGTATCCAAAACTATATGCTATTTGGTTATGCCAGATTATTCTCCATAACCAGATATTTTCTTCACCTATATTTACCGGAAGATTCCAATTATCACCATCAACTGAAAACCAAATTAAGCTCGTTTTTAACCAGGGCTGCCGGGTAGTAATTGCTGAACTGATCATTAACTTACCATCTGGAGTCAGATTAAGTTTGGGATCACGTAAATCCCCTTCATCAGAAGAAAATAATTTAACTGACGACCAGTTTTTACCATCTTCTGAAGAGATTAATCTAATAGACCCATCCAGAGATAAATGAGTTTCACCTTCCCTGAATAAACAAAACCACTTATCTTCAAATCTAATTAGATCAGTAAAAGCATTATGGAAACTATTTTCCCAAATACGTTCAACTGAGATTAAAGGTTCAGGTTTTATCATTATAGATATTGTCGCTTCATTACTAATAACCTGTCCTTGTGAAGTAATTGCAACAAATGACAAAGTATCTAAACCTACGAAGTTTGTATCTGGACTATAGATAAAAGCTGTATCAATTATATGCACACTTCCATGATGAGGATAGTCGATAACTTTAAATGAAAATGGAGTTGGATTTATGTTCTCTTCCGAAAATAAAATATAAACTGAAGTGTTTTTAAGGCAATACCTTTCGATATCATCTAATTTGACAGGATTGACAGGATTTTTATAGTTTATTATTGTATGATCACAACCACAAATATTAATCATCATAAATATAAAAAGAATCAACGGGAGTAAGTTTATTTTTAACATAAAAATATACTAATTTATAGGATGTCTTTTATCAAGAACAATATTGTTGGAGGAACTCCAAAGATTATACCTTTTAAAAAGTACTTGCATCAGAAATAAATCTTTCCGAAATTATAGTATAGAAAATTTATTCCGTTGGGGGTGGCGAAAAGTTACCGCCTGAGATTATACCCCCTCAGACCTGATCCGGGTAATACCGGCGTAGGAAAACGGAGATGTATTGCATCCCCTTTGCCTGAATTCAGGCTTATCCACGAACAGGACGGGATCTCAACAATTAACTTTTTTGTATGAGGCTTCTGTCATGAACAACTATTTTAACTTGGCAAAATTAAAACTATTTGCCACTCTTTTAGTTTTCTTTATTCTTTTAAATCTATCCCTTGCCAGCTCGGCTGAGTTGAGTGGGACAGTTCTTAATTCAGAAGGAGAAACAATTGAAGGTGTTACAGTCAAAACAAATTTTGACGGTATTATAACAACTACCGATAAAAACGGTAATTTCTCTTTTCCTCTAATAGAAGGAATAACACGGGTTACTTTTTCATCAGTAGGCTACAAACCAAAACAGCTTGAAATTTCACAATTGCCTGCAAAAATAATACTTGAATATATTTACTATCGCGGTACAGATATTATTGTTCATGCCAGTCGAGCAGAGGTCGGCGTTACGCCAATTGCTTTTGATAATTTTTCTTCTGATGAAATTAAAAGAGATTACACTGTTAGTGAGTTCCCGCTTCTTTTAGAAACAACTCCAAATGCGTTTGTTTATTCCGATGGCGGAGCATCGCTCGGTTATACTTATTTGAAAATAAGAGGTTTTGATGATCGTCGGATTGTTACCTATATCAACGGCGTTCCGTTAAATGACCCTGAAGATCAGGTCACTTATTTTATTGACCTGCCGGATTTTACTGCTAATGTATCTGATATTCAGATACAAAGAGGAGTGGGTAATTCCCTTTACGGTGATGCATCGTTTGGCGGTTCAATCAATGTTGTTACTAACGGTTTAAATAGCCAAAGGTCGGCTTTGTTTACATCCGGAATGGGAAGATATACATCTGATAATAATACTGTCGGCAGTACCTATAAACAGAGTTTTCAGTTTAATTCCGGTTTGATTGATGGTCGTTGGTTCTTTGGTGGAAGATTTTCAAAACAGAAATCCGATGGGTATCGCAGACAAAGCTGGTATAACGGATGGTCTTACTATTTTAATGCTGTGCGAATCGACCCTAAAATGACAACTGAGATAAATATTTTTGGTGGTCCTATGAAAGTTCACGCCGCATGGTATGGTGCCTCAAAAGAAGATATTGCTCTTGACCGAAGAGCCAATATAGGAATACCGGACTACGAAGATTTAACTTATGATAATGCCATTGACAATTTTAACCAGCCACATTATCAATTGCACAATACTTACGTTTTTAACGATAGAATTACTTTGAGCAATACTTTCTATTATATCCGTGGCAAAGGATATTATGAACAGTATAAACCGGAACAGTATTTGTTGGATTATAATATTACCGATGCTGTCACCGATGGTAATGCAACAGCAGATTTAGTACGCCAGAAATATGTAGAAAAAAAACAGATTGGTTGGAACCCTCGACTTGATATAAAACATGACAAAGGACAACATAGCCTGGGAGGCTCTTTTTATTATTTTGATTCTGACCATCACGGTAAAGTTGTCTGGGCACAACACATTGTAGGACTTCTCTCTCCTCAACATATATATTACAATCATTATGGGACCAAATACGTAGGTTCTTTATATTTTCAAGAGCAGTTACAATTGAATGAAAAATTATCAATGATGGCAACCGGTCAGTTTCGATTACAAAAATACAATTTCGAACAGAAAGTTATAGGACCGTACCGTGGTTATACTTTTGATATTGACTGGTTGTTCTTTTCCCCAAGAATTGGTTTTACCTATAATGCCAACGACAATTTGATGTTGTTTACCAATGTATCACTCTCCCAAAGAACTCCGAGCGATGCGGCTATATACGATGCAGATGATCCCCAACCGGAAATTGTCCCTTTTCTTGAATTAAAAGATTCAACATTGCAATCAAGCGGGTTATATCTATATGATTTTGGAGAACCATTGATTAAATCAGAAAAACTTCTCGATTTTGAACTGGGAGGGGAGTATCATACTGAAAATTATGCGGCTGGCATAAATCTTTTCTGGATGAACTTTAAAGATATGATAGTAGGTGAAGGCGGCATTACCGACGGGGTCGAAAATAAACTTAATGTCAACAAAGTAGTGCATGCCGGTATTGAGCTGACCGGAGCATATAAACCATCTGATGATTTCAGATTCAGTGGTAATTTTTCATATAACTTCAATCGAATAAAAGATTTTATTCATATTCTCAGTTACGAAATTGATTCACTTGACGATGGCTCTTATATGTTACAGGAGCAAGTTGGGGTTGATGTCAGCAATAATACAACTCCCCGCTTTCCGGAATATATTGGAAATATAATATTTGATTATAATAATCAAAATATCCGGTTAACTTGGCGTAATAGATTTATGGGAAAACAGTATTCGGAATTATTGAATATTGACCAATTAGCTATTGATCCGGTGTATGTATCATCTTTTTCCGCATCCTACAATTTTGGGCAAATTGCTAACATAGGGGAATTGACTATTACTTTAAATATTGATAACCTATTTGATAAAAAATATATATCTGCGGTAGCTTACGCTGAAAATTACGCTTATCGAATTACAAATCAAGAAACGGTTACCAATGGTTGGTCAACATATTTTGTAGCACCGGAGAGGTCTTTTTACGGACAAATACAACTGGAACTTTTTTAAATGATGCATCTGATTGATTATAGCATAATTGTTTTATATTTGCTGTTATTATTATTTTTTGGATTTATTTATCGTCTGAAAAAAGAAGATAATGTAACTGATTTGATTTTGGGCGGAAGAGTTTTGACTCTTCCTGCTTTTATAGCATCTTTGGTTTCAACCTGGTATGGCGGAATATTAGGGGTAGGGGAGTACACCTATCTTTATGGAATTTCTAATTGGCTGGTTTTTGGTCTGCCGTATTATCTTGCGGCTCTTCTTTTTGCCGTCTTTCTGGCTAAAAAAGCAAGACAATCAAAACTGCTCACAATTCCTGAAAGGCTGGCACAAACTTATGACAACAAAACCGCTTTAGCTGGTTCTGTAATAATATTTTTGATGACTGTTCCTGCGGCTTATATATTGATGTTGGGCGTTTTGTGTGAGCAGTTTTTTAACCTTCCATTTTCTGTTGGCGTAATTTTAGGAACAATATTTTCAATTATCTATCTATTTATGGGCGGTTTTAAAGCAGTTGTCAGAACCGACCTATTTCAATTTGTACTAATGTTTATAGGATTTATAGTTCTGCTTGGCTATGTAAGTATTAACTATGGCGGCTTTGAGTTTCTCCGGCAAAATATTCCCAATCAGCATTTTAGCTGGCATGGTGGAAACTCCGGATGGTATATTGCGGTCTGGTATGTTATAGCTCTGGCAACTCTGATTGAACCTGCATTTTTCCAAAGATGCTACGCCGCCAAAAATGAAAAAACAGCTCGTAATGGAATTTTTATTTCAATTATTTGCTGGGTGTTCTTTGATTTTTTAACTACTACAACCGGCTTATATGCCAAAGCCATTTTGCCGAATCTTACCGACCCCGTAGCATCGTTCCCTGCGTTGGCAATGGAAGTGCTTCCGATCGGTTTGGTTGGTTTATTTGCCTTAGCTCTTCTATCAACAATAATGTCAACGGTTGATTCATATTCATTTTTAGCGGCATCAACATTTGGAAATGATATTATTCCAAAATTATTTAAAAATTCATCTAATAAAATCATTTTTTATACCAGAATAGGATTAGTCTTTTCTACAATATTGGCAGTTGTGTTTGCTCTATTTTTTCGGTCGGCAGTTGACATCTGGCATGCTTTCGGTTCTATAGGAACGCCGGCTCTTCTGATACCTCTCTTTTTCTCCTTTGTCGGAGAGAAGAGAATGCCCCCTAAAGCGGCTTTTTTCTCGATTGTTTTTGCAGGTTCTCTCTCTCTTGTTTGGTATTGTTCGAAATATTTTATTGAATCCGGAGAATATTTTTTACAGATTCAACCTATATTTCCCGGCTTAATAATTTCACTTTTAATTTTTATTTTATCACGAAAAAATAGAAACTTGCAATTATGATAAATTATCAGTATATTTATACTCTATGAACAAACCTACTTATATGTCTCGTGAGGGTATAAAAAAACTCGAAAATGAACTTAAGCATCTCAAGTTTAAAGAACGCCCTAAAATTGTTGCAGAAATCAAAAGATCTATGGAGCTTGGCGATCTCTCTGAAAATGCAGAATATCATGCCGCCAAAGAAAAGCAAAGAATGATCGAAGGAAAACTAGCTGACTTAGAATTCAAATTATCACAAGTACAACCAGTTGATGTTGATTCAATCCCAACCGATAAAGTATATCTTTATGCTAAAGTTCTGGTTAAGGATTATGATATGGATGAAGAGATTGAATATACCATAGCACCTCCGGAAGAAGCTGATGTTTATAATGATGTTATTTCTATTAAATCGCCAATAGGGGTAGCTTTATTAGGAAAAGAGGTAGGTGATGTCGTTGATGTTGTCATTCCTGCCGGGAAAATAAAACTTGAGGTTTTAAAAATATCTCGAGACTAAACTTATTAAAAAACAATTATTCTTCGTCTTCGTCGTAGAGTTCTTCAATGTCATTTTCATCGTAGTAATCTTCTTCTTCTGGTTTCAATCCTGAAGTTTGGTTGGCACATTCTAAGGAACAGAAGTATTCATCTCCCTGTTTGATGGCTCGACCCTTGATTTCTTCATGACACATTGCACATCGCATTTAAAAAATTCTCCAGCAAATAATTTTTTGTCATTTCATGCCTATTTATGCCATCTTCAATAGATAACAATTTGAGATTATTTTAAAATTCTTTTTAAATCTTGTCAATATTTTTTTTGCTAAAATTCTGAACAGATAAATATTTGATTTCTGTATTTGTTGATAGTGACATATTCAATATATTATAAAAAAACCCGGAAGATTATCTCTCCCGGGTTAATTATTTATTTAAGATTTTTATTTGTTAAAATTCTTCGAATGGAAAATTAACATATCTTTCAAAATCTCATACAGATATTGGTCATGAGTAGCCGGATTGCCATCATAACCATTATAGGTTTCGTAATCTACAGAATAATTAAAAGGCGGATTCTGAATTGTAGTCACCCAAGAAGTTGTCATGTCATAAAATCCGTAACGTGCCTGTGGAGTAGATACAACCTTAATTTCCACGCCCCCTAAAGCATCTGAGTTCTGTGCAAGTAATCTCTCAAGATTATTTTGTCTCCAGCGTTCCCAGACAGGCAAATAAACATTACCGCCACCATCAAAAGGAAGATGAAAATCAAAATTTCTCGGAGCATTTACTAAATCAGTAACAAGTGTTGTAGTGTCATCAAATATCAAACTGGAATCTACGATTGTTTTTGAAATTGCAAGACCTGTATTTGGATCAAAAGTAACTTCATTATGACCGTAAACTAAAGTATCGTGAGGTGAAAAAGCAAGTGCGCCACCAACGAACATGCGAGATATATGCCAAACACCGGAAGTATCAAAATCTTTGAGTGATGTTACATCAAGATTCTGTTCTATTAAAGCATCATCAAAAAGATTAATCAAACCAGTATTACCATCAGCTCCGTCAAAATCAAGAGGACCATCAGTTGTGGAAATTGATGAATACACTCCGGGGCTTTTAATAGCTGTTCTAAAGGCACCATAAGCACCCATGCCAACTCCACCAATACCTCTTTTAGATGGTGATTTCATTATCGGGAAGCTGTATTCCAAATAAGCAACTAATTTATCACCTAATATTCCATCAAAATCACCAACCGGTTCACTGGAACCATAAAAGGTTCCACCAAATGCTTTATCATTTGTAATGCAACAAATTATCATAGGCTCAATAGTTCCGTTCTCAATTAATTCATCAGCTATTTGTTGCAAACCATGATTGAAGAAATAATATCTGTCCCCATCTTGAGGTGGCAACAGAACCAGCATTGGCACACTTTCAAAAGGACCATAGGGCTCAGGAAAAGAAATATCAGGAATATAAATTGCCATTTCCAATAAACGGAAATCATTTCTGATTTGATAATTTAATTCCGGAGAAAAATCATGAATCATCGGGGCTATGTTAACATCCTGAAGAGTACGAATAAATGAATCTTCTGATTTCACAGGAATATTGGTGCCACGATCCTCACACCCAACAACAAATAAAATTGTCAGTGAAAGAATAATGATAGTTATTTTTGTTAGTTTGTTCATTTTCTCCCTCCCTAAAACCGATAATTAAATGATAAAACGGTTTCATAGGTCTTGGATTTGTAATCTCCGGCAAAATTATCAACATTTCCATCATTATCAAAATCTGTTAGTGATGTTACATTCAAATCGTCGTATTTAGTGTAACTGGAAATTATACCCAAATCCCATTGTTGAATATGGAAAATAAAACCACCGCTGATTCCAAGTTTATTCCCAGTATCAGTAAATAACGGAGAGGTTTGTTGAGTGGACCTAATTGGTGATTGGTCAAAAATGGTGCCACCAACAATAGTTAGATAATCGGTATAAGAATAATCAAAACCAGCCATAATCTTAAAAGTATTATCCCATTTAACTGGATAGGCTAAATCCGATGTCATGAAATCTCTGACAATATCCGATGTATCCGCCGTAGTAGGTAAACCACGATGGTTACTGAAAGTATAAGTTAATCCATCAAATGAATCCCACAATGTGATTTCAGCATCAACTGCAATTTCAAGTTTTTCATTCATTTGATAAGAAATTCCGCCTCCAAATGATACGGGTAAATTCAAAGTGGCATCAAAATCAGCAGTATCTATAATTCTTGAACCAGCCACAAATAAATTCCCCGGTCCCGGGTTGGTAATCTGTACCGAGTCTGAGCTTAAACTCGGAACTTTTGGCATGTGATACTCAAGCTCGCTGACACCACTAATATCAATGTCCAGCGGAACATTCAAGTTAAGTGCCAGATTTACACTTTCATTAACTTTATACAATGTACCTAATTTGAATCCAAAACCATATCCGTTACCGTCGTTATGATTAAATTCTGTTATTTTGTTCATCAATAAAGTTTGGAGTTGCGAAGGCAAATTATCATAAAACGGGTTATCTCGGAAAATTGTATTATCTTGATTTAAATCAGCTCTAAGTAATTGAAGCCCTAATCCAATCCCTAATTTACCGTCCAGATATTCTTTAGCCAACGTTAACTGGAATGCAACAACATCTAAATTATTCCGAAACTGATTGACCGGCAAAGACAGGGAATCATTATAAGCCAAATCATGCTCATATAATTTCCATGATATGTTGTTGTCAAACGGCTGAAAACCTGAAAGACCAAAAACTGTTTCTCCAAACAATGGAACCCTGGCAACAAACCCAACAGAAGGATTAGATAGGATTTCATGTATATTATAAATATTCAGACCATTATAAATTCCAGGTTGATCCCAATCATCTTCACCCGGCCAATTATAATTAGGTGTTAATTCATTACGATAATGAACGAATGCAAAATTTGCACCCCATTGATTATCATAGATGAAAGCATATCCCGCAGGATTGTAATAGGCAGCAGTCCAATCATCAGCTATCGCGCGAAAAGCACCAGACATTCCTCGTGCTTTTAAACCGATTCCTGAATTCTCAAATCCACCGGCTAATAATCCCGGAGAAAGCAAAGCCAAAACAAGCAAAATACTTATCGAGAATTTACAAATCCTCATTCTCATCTCCATAGCTTATATATTGTTAAATCATTCATTAACTGAGAGTTGTCTTTCTTATAACTTCCTTACAGTATTCTATCCAACTAACTATTTCTACCAGACATAGTTATAGACTGGTTTCCTTTTACGAAGCTGTCAAATTACTATAAGGTATCCCTCTTGTCAAGAGTTACACTGCTATTTTTGTCCCTGATATAACAAGGATTTTAGTTATTTTTGACATTTTTCGTTTCTAATTAGACGTTCATGCCTCGAAGTTATAAAAAACGAATAAAAATAATTAAAAAAAATTAAAGAAAGGCTTGAAAAAATTATTAATTAATAGACATTACTAAGTCTGATTTGGAGAATCACATTATGGAAATTAGAAAAACTTTCCCTTTCGTGAGGAAACTGTTTCTATTAAATAGAATAATTAAAACAATTAACCGAGTAACAAAGCCTGACGTGTTACTGCAAGGCTTTGCAACTCATGCTCTTAGGATTATATGAA
>JAYEHE010000264.1:0-2722 GCA_034659415.1 Candidatus Zixiibacteriota bacterium
GAGTTCAATTTGAACTGCAGAAAAAAAAATATCATTTAGGGATGGTTGCGGCTCGTCCCAGAGGAAGGTTTGAGTCGGTAAATATCAGAGGAGTGAACAACAAGCAAGGTCCATATCGAATAAACCTAAACGGTTCCGTTCTGCCTGTTACATCCGGTTCCGAAGAAGTATGGCTCGACGGCAAGATTCAAAAGCGGGGAGCAAACCATGATTATGTGATTGACTATGTAACAGGTGAAGTTACTTTTAATGCCAATCATATAATAAATTCCCGAAGTAGAATTGAAATTGATTATGAGCCACTTTTAACAAATTATAAGGGAGAGCTGATACATACTAATGGAGGGATTGTTTCAGCAGATTCAAATCTATCGGTTGACTTTTCGTGGACTTGCGAAGGTGATGATAAAGAACAATTACTGTTGGGTGAACTTTCTGATAATGATATTAATTTACTATCACAAATTGGTGATGATGAAGCAAATAGTTATCGCTCAGGAGTTAATCGTATAAATGGAAATTATAATCTGGTTATAGATAGTTTACCGGATTCAATTTATATTTTTGTGGGTGATAGTTTAGGGGAATATGACATAACTTTTAGTTATGTTGGTGCAGATCGTGGGGATTATGAATTTCTGGGTGAAAACATTTACGTGTACACAGGTGAAAACAGAGGCGAGTATTTACCAGTTATTTTGATTCCTTTACCTGAAAAGCATGACCAGAAAGATTTTTCTGTTTCATACCATAATGGTTTAAGCGGTGATTCCAAAATTAATTATTCGATTACAGGTTTTGATAAAAATCTATACTCTAACTTGAATGATGATGATAATAGTGGAGAGTTGTACAGTTTTGAAAATAAAAAAAAATGGGGAGATGATAGAGCTGAAAATTATTTTAATTTTATAATTCAAAAAAAAGAGAAAAATTATATAACTAATCATCGCCTTTATCCATCTGATTTTAAAACAATATATTATTTCCCTGAAAATTTTATTTCTAATACCGATGAAAATTATGTTGTAGTTTCCACAAAATATAATTTAACAAAATATAGTGCAATTGATGTTAAGTTTTCCCGTCTTGATTTTGTGAACAGTTTTGAATCTGACTTATCGCAGGTAAGTTTCGAGCTAAAGCCATATAGCCCAATGGCCATTATTTCGAAGTATAGGACGATTACTTCTAATTATATCACTTTCGGACAAAAAACACCCGGAGAAGTTAAAAATTTATGGAATGAATTGTCATTGGAATTATATGAAAATTATAATCTGAAATTAAATTGGGAATTTGATACTCGTCAAAATGAATACTTTCAGATTCAAAGAGGAACCAGATTCAACCGAATTTTATCTATTATTGAAAATAATCATAATAAATTAATATATGAAAAATACTGCGAAGATTCTTTGGACATAATTTGGAATGAAGTTTTTTCGAAAGATAGATTAACTTTTAATTCTAAGAGAACTATAAAAAATCTAAGTTTGAATAGCACTTTTTCGTATGAATATCTAAAATTAGCAAATGATACCGAGAACTCAGTATTAGCCAGAGTTAATTATAATTATAGAAACAGAGCGCAAAAATATAATATCAGCGGTTTTTATGTTTTGTCCGATGAAACCCGTAATGCTCGTGGTATAACTTATCTTGAAGTAGAACCTGGGCAGGGGAGTTTTATTTTGGAAGGGAATGATTATATTCCGGATCCAAGCGGTAATTATATACAGGTAGAAGAAATACTTTCAGGAGCATCTCGGATAAAAAGAGGTGAGAAGAATTTTCAGTATAGGCTCGACAGGCAATTATTCCGCCTGAAATTATCATCAGTTATAGAAGAGGAATTATTACCGGATGGCCAACGAAAATTGAGTTGGTTAATACCATTTTATTCCGATAAAAATCAGCCTTATCAATTTTATTCTCGTCAATACCATGGTGATCTCAGGCTTTTCCGAATAAAAAATTCTCATCATATAATATTAGATTTTGTTGAAAACAGAGAATTGAGAAAAATTTCTGACACACCAAAAGAAAAATCTGAAATTAGATATAAGCTGTCATTACAGCATATAATTAATAATTATTACATCAGTCTATCGTATGAGAATTTTGATATAATGCGGGATAGTTATTATAGTATTAATGGCATAGTCAAAGGTTATAAAATAGAGTCGGGTATTAAATATTTGAACTCTTTGTTTGAACAAAATTTGAATTTTTATTATAGATTCGCAAAAGAAACTCTTGGTGAAAATTCAAAGCAATATTCTATAAAAGGAATAAATAAATTAAGATTTAAATCAAGAGGAGAAATTGTTTCTTCCGTAGAGTTATATAAACAGTCATTTTCAGAAATTAATTTTGAAAATAATTATCTTTTAACTGATAACAGACCGGGAGACAAGGGAGCAATTTGGAGTTTAGGTTTTAATTATAGTTTAAAAAAACAGTTTAGAGTGAATCTTTCTGTTGGCGGTAGGCATTCCAATAATTTGAAATCACGAATTACTGCCCGAACTGAAGTGATTGCAGGATTTTGATATGCGAAGAATGGTTGTAATTATCATGATGGTAGTCAGCTGTTTAGCTCTTCGAGTTAAAGCAAATAATGAAGTTGCCACAAGGATCTATATAAGCGGTGATACATCGATAGTAATAACTGACAAGTTGAAGTTTAATGAACAAGGCATTATGCAGATTATTGAAC
>JAYEHE010000265.1:0-2707 GCA_034659415.1 Candidatus Zixiibacteriota bacterium
TTTCAGAATCAGATATTGAAAGTGCTATCAAACAAGTAAGATCACAGAATGCCTAAGGACATCAGGGTTGTCATAGATACAAACGTTTTTATATCTTCTTTTTTTGGTGGCGTCCCAAAGACCATAATTAATCTCTGGAAGAGTGGCAAAATTACCCTGTGCCTATCACAAAAAATAATTGAAGAATATATTAAAGTTCTCAATCGTCTCGGTTTAGAAGATAAAAGTGAAATACATAAACTTACAAGATTGTTTGCCGAAGGCTACAATTCTTTATTTACTGCCAAAACCCCAAAAATAGAAGTGGTCAAAGATGACCCAGAGGATGACAAATTCTTGGAGTGCGCTGTTGCACTTGACTGCAAAATTATAATCTCTGGGGATAGACACCTTAAATAAATAAAAAAGTACATCGATATCGATATTCTATCTCCCAGAGATTTTATTAACTTATTTGAGAAAATACATTGACTAGACAAGAGAACACTTAATCACAACTCAAAACAACCTTAATGTCCCCAACTAAAAAACCAACAAATTAACACCCCCCAAAAAAACCTGTGGCAAGAACACCAAACAGGCTCTCGCGACCACAGTGTATTCCTCTGGTCTTTATTGATGCTGGATTTATGGCAGAAAAAACGTTACAATAAGGATATTGTCGGCATATCTGTCATGCTAACGCCACCTCAATATCACGAATCCCGACAAAAGTATTGATTGGCAAGTGATTATCATTTTCTTCTTCACTGCACAGTTCAATGGCTTCTTTAATGTTATCTAGTGCTTCATCAATAGTGTAACCATAACTTCTACAGCCTTTAAAGATAGGACAGCCAACAATGAAGACACCATCGATATCTTGTTCAACGATTATTGGATAATGATTTCCCATAAGTCATACACCTTGAGATTGTAGTCTAATTAGTTCAGTTGGTAAAATTGGTTTGTTGGGTTAAAGCTGGCTCGTTGGTTATTGCAACCGGTTAATTGGTTACTTTGTTTGTTGGTTATTAAAACCAGTTTGTTAGTTCGTTGGTTTTGTTGGTTAGTCGGTTAACAGAACGGGTTAAAAAACTACTTGGTCTGTTTGTTGAGGTCATTAGGTGTCCTCCTTTGGGGGTAGAGTATAATAACTGGTTGCTTTGTTGGTTAATTGGTTTCTTTCAATGATAATGATACTACATCGGAACATGGAACCTTAACCATATGAGTATCGTTCGAAAGTATTTTTGCCTCAAGTGACTGTGCTGTCGCAATAATGATAGCATCTGGAAGTTTAATTTTATGATTGCGTCGGATAATAATAGTCTTCTTCTTGATTTCAGAATTCAATTCAACAACAGTTATCTCCTTCAGAAATTGACTGATTTTTTCTTCTTCCTCAGAGCAAAGCGAAGAATAAGAAAGGAGTTCAAGTTCTGTTATTACAGAAGCAAAATACATACCTTCTGGCAGAGGCTCAGACAATCTACCACCAAGCAGGTACAGTATAATGTTTGTATCAAGAAGACACCTCAATGCCATTCCCCCCTAATCTTACTTTGAAAATCCAAGGGGTCTTCGGTTAATGAAATAACACCAGCATATTTATTTATATTAAATTGCTTAGTAGTTTCTACTTTTTTCTTCAAAAAAATAATCTTCTCAATTTCTAGCCAGTCTGAATAATCGATTTGTACCGCGACCGGGTGTAATTCTTCATCCGTCACAATTTTTTTTCTAATACTTTGCATGACCTCATTCTCCTGCTGTTGGTTCAGTTCTTCTTTAAATAAGTTATGAATTTATTTATGCTCTTCCAGGCATTGTCGGCCATTTCTTTTGCTTTGGTGAATTCTCAGGGCAATCGCATCAAATGTAGCTATAAATTCAGTATGTTATCAATGTTGCTGTTTTCAGTCCAAGTTGTGTTATTTGAACGGGCACATACTTTTCTTGATAAGACTGGCAAAAACAGGCTCAACAACTACAACCCTGGACGATTATTATGTCTTCCTAGCCCAGATAAACTGAAGCAGAAATTAATGTCCTGGACTCTTTTTAGTACCCCCATTTCTCAATTTCGTGCCATTTTTGACATGAAAACAAGTGCTAAGATACTGAATATCTGCAGAAAGGCCATTCAGAGGAGTGAGAAACAATCCCAGTGCGCACCATATCTGAATCAATATAATAAAATGGCATCTCTGCAAATGTTATTCTAGTGTAACGCAATATTAGTGCCAGATTTTGTGTAATATTGTGTCAGCTAACGTAGAACATGACTATAAGGCAAGATTCTTTTTTGTAATATGGCTATAGGGCTACATCTTCGTTGGAAGTCGCGTAATGTCGAATTATGTGAGCAATGGTTTTTTGTTATATGACCTTTATGAATTTTTTTACGGTGCAGCGTAGCTGTATTGATTTTTTCCTGGATTCCGGAAGAAAATCCGGGAATCTGTAATATTTGGGCTACGGTGAACCAGAGTCAGATTTCGCTGTCTATTTAAAATAACGACAATCAGCAGATGAATCCAAAGCTATCAATTTCTTTGATTTGTATAGCCTTCTTGTGGAGCTCTTTTAACTTGGATTGGTTATTGGTCTGATTTATTTTGTCAATGATTTCAGGTGAAATTTTCCCAAAGCGTAATTCCAGAACCATAATAACATCTTCTTTTGCTTTTTTAATTACTCCCTGCTGCATCCCTAGCTGCATTCC
>JAYEHE010000266.1:0-2703 GCA_034659415.1 Candidatus Zixiibacteriota bacterium
AATGGGTATCTATCCTTATTTCCATCCTCTTCATTCTGCACCAGGTAATGAAGTTATTGTGGACGGAAAAAAGTGCATTATGATTGGCTCAAACAATTATCTCGGATTGGTTAATCATCCTAAAGTCAAAGAAGCGGCTGCGGCGGCGGCTCTTAAATTTGGTTCTGGGTGTACTGGTTCAAGATTTCTAAATGGAACTTTGGATCTTCATATTGAACTCGAGCATCGCTTGGCAAAATTCATGAAAAAGGATGCCGCTCTGATATTTTCTACCGGATTTCAAACCAATCTGGGAGCAATTTCTTCGCTGATAGGGAAAAACGACACAGTAATTATTGACCGTCAGGTTCATGCCTGTATTGTTGATGGTTGCCGTTTATCATACGGTAAAGTTTATAAATTTGCCCATAACGACATGGATGATCTTGAAAAAGTTGTTAGAAATGTACGTAACAATAATGGCAAGTCTGGGATGCTTTTTGTGGTTGATGGCGTATTCTCGATGGAAGGCGACATTATAAACCTTCCCAGATTAGTTAGTATTGCAAAAGAGTATGGTGCCAGGGTTATGGTTGATGATGCTCATTCGGTTGGCGTTCTGGGAGAAACCGGAGCTGGTACAGCTGAACATTTTGGTTTGATTGATGATGTTGATTTGACTATGGGAACATTTTCTAAATCATTCGCATCTTTGGGCGGTTTTATTGCCGGTGATACTGACATTATTCATTATATCAAACATCAGGCGCGCTCATTAATATTTTCTGCATCGATTCCGCCATCAAACGCCGCTGCAGTGCTGGCGGCTTTGGATATAATTGAGGCTGAACCAGAACGAAGAGAAAATCTTTGGAAAAACGCTCGTCGTATGCAAAAAGAATTTAAAGATTTAGGCTTCAATATTGGACAGACAGAAACTCCTATTGTTCCAATTGTAATCGGAGAAGATTTAGAAGCATTCCGTTTTTGGAAAGAGCTTTTTGATAACGGAGTCTTTACCAATCCGGTAATTTCTCCAGCGGTTCCTCCGGGGCATTCTCTTATTAGAACATCTTATACTGCCACTCACACCGATGAACATCTTGATAAGGTTGTTGACATTATTGCTACTGTCGGACGCAAAAAAGGTTTGATTTCATAAATTAAATATGCCACAAATAAAAGTAATCGAAGTTAAGTCATCTTCACAACTTCTGGAATTTATCAAATATCCGAACAAATTATATAAAGATGACCCTAATTATGTCTATCCGTTATTATCAGAACGGAAAGAATTTTTTGATAAAAAAAACAATCCGTTTTATAAAACTGCCAAAGTTAAGCTTTTTCTGGCAATAAAAGATAAAAAAGTTGTAGGGCGTATTGCCACTTGCATCAACTTCAATCATAATGAATACCACGGCGAACAAGCCGGCTTTTTTGGTTTTTTTGATTGTCCTGATGATTATGAAATAGCATCGAACCTCCTTAAAGTAGCTCTGATAACCCTCAAAAAAGAGGGAATGGAAAAGATGCGTGGTCCGTTTAATTTTTCAACAAACCACGAATGCGGATTTCTCGTCGATGGCTTTGATGCTCCTCCGGTTTTGATGATGACTTACAATCAACCATATCTTCCTCGTCTGGCTGAAAAATTTGGATTAAAAAAAGCAATGGACTTACTTGCATATGAAATTGACGGGCGAAAAGGTATTCCGGAACGTATTCAAAAAGTACTCGTTAAACTTGAAAAGAAAAAAGATATTACACTTCGGTCTATCAATATGAAAGATTTCGATAACGAGATACTTCGTATTCATAAAGTGTATAACGATGCATGGCAGTATAACTGGGGTTTTATACCAATGGAAAAAGAAGAATTTATTCATACAGCCAAGGACATGAAACAGATTGTTGAGCCGGATTTAGTTAGTATTGCCGAATACAAAGGAACTCCTATCGGTTTTTCATTGGCTTTGCCGGATATCAACCAAGCACTTATTTATCTTAAGGGAAAACTGTTTCCATTCGGCTTATTGAAACTGCTATGGCATACTAAAATAAAAAATAAACTAAACCGAACTAGAATCATTACTTTTGGCGTTGTCCCTGATTTTCAAAAACGGGGAATAGATATGCTTCTGTTTAACCGTACTTTTATTAATGGTACATCGCGTGGTTTATATATGGGAGAGCTCTCCTGGATTTTAGAATCAAACGAGCTAATGTGTCACGGGGCGGAACAGATGGGTGGTCATATTTACAAGCGATATCGTATTTCCGAAATGCCCTTGTAGGGTTTCTTGTCTATCTTCTTTTCAATTCTATCTTTCTATCAATAGTTCAGTGGGCGGCAGACGCCCTCGTCTGCCCCAACAGAAGGTTTCCTTTCAGTTGTGTCGCGGGTCCTGGTTCACCGAAGGTGGATTGTAACCCGACACTTAAGTACTTGTAATTAAATAGCGGCAGGTCATCCGCCATCGGCGGATTTACACAGATTTTCAGAACCCACCGCAACATCTGTGAGAATTAAGATTCAGTGGGCGGCAGACGCCCTCGTCTGCCCCAACAGAAGTTACTACTTTATCTCGGCAGGTAAAGACATCTGCGGGACACAGTATTATTAAGAGACATATCATGTTTTTCCATCAAACAATCAATCAAACAAGCTTGCTTGTCAGAATTTTTTTGTTGAATAAAGATACAAAAAATATCTTTTCAAAT
>JAYEHE010000267.1:0-2702 GCA_034659415.1 Candidatus Zixiibacteriota bacterium
TTTCATATTAGACTCAGAAATTTTGTCTTTAACTTCGTTACGCCGTAAAGCGATGTAACTTGCTGGTTTAAGAAGTTCAATCTGAGTAATTTGCCACCTGAATTCTTTTGATTTGCAGTAGATAGCGTCAAATATCCCGCGTGCAGCCGATGGTGTGATAATCGGGTAGCTGAACCGTTCCACTTTCATTTCGGGACGAGTGAAACAAGCAAAGTCACCCCACACTTTGAGAATGTGAACTTTAGAGTTCATAAAACCTCCTTTAATTATTATTATGCGATTAAAATATCATCATGTTTTGTAATCAGTCCTTTATGTTTATCATAATGTGATTTATCCAAATATATAAACCAATTTTCAGTTTCATCTTTTCTGTACTTTGAATTTACAGGCTCCAACTGACACCAGATGTCACTATTTTTTGAAGGGCGATAAATACTTACTGTAAATGGTTTTGATTTAGCAATCCAATTACGGGTTAATCCATTTTCCTGAGCCTCTTTTTTTAAAGATTCGTACATATTTAGGTCATAAGAGACAAGAATGTTTACAGTATCAGATTTAATGTATTTGTATAGTTCAGAAACTTTTATGAAATCCTGTAGTTTAATCGCATTGATAAGTTCTATGTTTAGATTCTGCGGCTCATTGATATTGTATAATTTTTTATAATAGTTATTAAATAGTTCAGGGGATAAATTCTCTAAATGTCTAATATTCAGATTTCTTAGTAATGATGTAGTTACACTTGTCGCTTGTTTATATGCTCCGGGCGGACAAAGATTACCCACAACATCGGGGTTAAACAGATGAACATACCCCTTCGATAGATTCCCATTCCGATTGCATCGCCCTGCCGCTTGTGCAATAGAATCAAGAGGTGCCATCGCTCTGTATATTACAGGGAAATCTATATCTACACCGGCTTCAATACATTGTGTTGAAACAAGAGTTACCGGTTTCTTCTCATTGAGTAGAGAACTAACAGTGTGAAGGGTTTTCTGACGATGTAAAGGACACATATTAGTTGAAAGATGATTTAAATTTTCAACACCTTTCTTCTCCAGTTCATCATATAATTCAATGGCATGACGTTTTAAATTGACAATTATAAGTGATTGGTCTGATTGAGATATATTTTCCGCTAAATCTTCCCATTTTGTTTTTATGTTAAAATCAGGAAGTATTATTTTAGTACGATTTATTATTGAAAATAATTTTTCTGTGTCAGTTACTATTTCTTTTGGAATCCATCCAGATGATGCATAATTTTTTATTTCATCATTCAAACTATTAAACGCCGGCTGGGTGGCTGTTGAGAAAAGAACCGTTGAATTGTACTTCTTTGATAAATGCGATAATTTTGCAAGCGAAGGAATACATAAACTCGTGGGAAGGGTTTGGACTTCATCAAAAAGAATTACCGAATTTGACAAATTATGTAACTTACGGCATGTTGATGATCTATTTGAAAACATAGATTCAAACAACTGAACAGATGTTGTTATAATAATGGGAGCATCCCAATTTTCTGTTAAAAATTTCTTTTGATAGTTAAATTCACTCTGACCGTTTTCACTATCTTCATTAATTTGCATATTTGATAGACTGTGATGTTCTAAAATATAATTTTCCTGGAAATATTTTTCAAATATTTTCCTATAGATGCTTGCTGTTTGCTCTATAATACTCAAATATGGAATTACCATTATGATTCTATCAAAATTATGAATCATCGCATGTTTTAAAGCAAAGGCAAGCATACTTAATGTTTTACCGGAACCTGTTGGAGCAGTTAAAGTAAATAATCCCCTTTCACATTCTGCTTTGTTTAGACAATTATTCAATAATTCTGTCCGCATTTTATTTACATCACTAACCGCCGAAGAGGATAATGAAATGCTATTGATATATTCCATAAGTATCCCAAACGCTTTTTCAGGTTCAAGTTTGAGACCTTCATTGCGGTAAACTTTTTTGCCTGAAGAATCGGAATTAAAAAACGCCTCTGTTTCTATAAAATCAGCATCGACTAAACAAGAATAAAGCATCTGCACATCAAGCATTGCACCGGCTGATTTATTTTCTTTTGGGTTGTAAATAGATTCAAAGTCATTAGTCTGTAAAGATAGACCGTCATTTATAAATCTTTCCATAAGAAATTTATATCCAGAATTTGTTGACTCAGATAACCTTAACCCGTCCGAACGTTTTTCTTCGGTTAGATTTTTTGAATCTAAGTCTCTTAGAGAATCTGCATCTCCTTTTTGTAATCCTAAATGATGACCTTGTATAGCGAGAGCCGCCGCCACTCCATGTTGTTTATACTCCATTAGTGCTACCCAAGCACCAATTGACCAATGGTCAATCCTTTTCACTTTATGGGGATTCTTGAGTCTTTCTTGAAACAGGTTACCATATTTGCCTAAATCATGGAGAATACCTGCCGCATACACCTCTTTCTCTGCCCCAAAAATTTTTGCATATCCAGCAGCTCTATTGGCAACATCTGATAAATGGTTGTGAAGTACACCTGTTATACCATTTTTGTTTTTTGAATGTGATAAATATTCTTTCATTTTGTCCCTAGTTTTTTTATTGAAAGTAATAGAGTATATTTAATAAATGATTGATAATCAAGGCTATTGAATATAATTCAAGTAATCGGACTATTTAAAGATAATGAAGATTTATGTTAATTG
>JAYEHE010000268.1:0-11502 GCA_034659415.1 Candidatus Zixiibacteriota bacterium
AAATACTCTTCCCAGCTGATATAATCAGTACGTTTTGTTTTCATGGATTGATTATATTTGATTAGAGGACTCAAATCAAGTAATTTGATGTTAAGTTTAATTCTTTGTTGGTTTGTTTTTAGATGTCGAAACCACAAAGGGGATTATCGGGATAATTTATTTATCAAGAATTTGTTCGGCAAACAATGGTTTTTCATCGCCGATTTTATAGTTGTCTTTGATTTTTCTGATAGCTACAAATCCGGATGCCTGAGCAGTAGCAATAACCGAAAACATATAGCCAATCACCGAAGCAAAAATCAAAAAAAGCATAATCGACATCAGATATCCTGCGGCTTGCTCGGTACCACCTCGTGACCATTGAGCTAATGAAAATGAAAAATCAAATCCGGGGAAAATATTGAACATGTATTTCACAAAGGAAGAATCAATAGGTAAATGAGAAAAACCGGAACGGGTTAGTCTTTCTATTTTCTCGCCTCCAAGCATCGATGCCGACAAAACTGAAAATTGCACCGCTCGATAACAAGTATAGGCATACACGAATCCGGCTAATTTGGCGGCGACCAAACTATAAGCAGTATAGCCGACCCACCTAAATGGTTGTCTGATAATTGTTGAGAAAGTTTCTAATATTGAATTAAACGTTTCTCCTTTTCGTTCTGCGGCAGTAACAGCCGGAAGCAATATTACTGACATTTGAAAAACTACAAAGATGAAAACCGCAAAAATCGCAACAATAAACCCGGGAAACAGAAAAAACAGAGCTACCAGCCATTCACCTACAATCGGAATACGACCTAACAACCCAAATAACCAGAAGAGAATAACAACAAATAACAAAAACATTACAATTGCCAACTCAGCTAAAAGCATCTGGTTAAGCCTTTGAAAGCCAAATTTGATAGATTGTTTTATGGATAAAAAAGGATTACCTCTTATTTTTTCAATTTCCATAGCTGAGACTGAAAATAGTCCAATCATTACAATTATAGTACAAACAAATAATCCGACACCGAAAACTATTTTTGCCAAGGGGCTTTTTAAAATAATATGGAAAAATGGGAAAAAATCATATACTTTCCAAATAATTGATAACTTTTCTCCATCAATGGCAAAAGCGATATACGAAAAAATATCATAAATCAAAAGTGAAATAATAAGAAAGAAAGTCATCGTGAATATCTTTTTGGGAGATAGTGCTCTAAGCGGAGCCCAGAGAACATCATAAATATCATAATTCAAATTATCTTTCATATAATAATCTTTGCCGTCTTCAAGTTTGAGTCAACTTATAATTTTACTTTTTTTATATATGAAATTCCACAATATCTTTATCATTAAGTTCAAAATCTCCCTGAACTTTTTGGCCGTCGAATTTACCCTCTCCCCAGATTTTGGCAAATTTTAATTTTTCAGCAATATCGCGATGAAGAGTCTCGGCGGCTTTTTCGACAGTTCCGCCAACAGAAAGAATAATAGGATCATTGTAATCCGGTTCATGTCCCACTGGTTTTGTATAAACTCTTATAATTGACAAGGCTGTAAAAATAGCTTTTTGAAGATTTTCAAGACTTTTTTCGTCCAGAATTGAAGTGGGTATGATAACGAAATTTTCAAATATTTTTTTCAATTTGTTGAGCTGATCACAGGCTTCGTCTTCAAATTCTTTATGAGCACATATAATTGTTTTTTTATATGCAAAACGAGCATCTTCCTGTTGTTCGTTTTTTTCTGCTATTTCCGGCTTAAGGATAATTCTTTTTTCTTCCAGTTTTTTCAAAACAAAGTTTAAATCTTCAATCATAGTTTGCGAAGAAAGATCAGCAACAACAGTAACCATATCTGCATTTCTTATCAGACCGGACATATAATTTTCATATAAATCGGCTGAAATTGGAGGCGTATCTATTAATTGGAGCTGAACTGTATCATAGGTCATCATTCCTGTTTGAGGTTCACGAGTTGAAAAGGGATAATCTGCTACAAGTGGCTTGGCATGAGTAAAAACATCAAGAAGCGAAGATTTGCCACTATTAGGAGGACCTACTAAAATAATTTGCCCTGCTCCTTCTTTGTCAATATGATCCATCGCTGTAACTTGTCTGGCGCCATGTGATTTATTTCCACCACCCTCGATAGTTTTCTTGAGTTGGGAAATTTTTGCTTTTACTTCTGCTTGGAGTTTGTCTGTCCCTTTGTGCTTTGGCATCATCCTAAGTAGCTCTTGGGCTAAACGCAACTTTTCTCTTGGGTCGCGTTCGTTTTTAAACTCCCGCTCTAATTCATAATATTGCGGAGGTAGATTCGCAGGCATAATATAATTTATAACACAAAAATAGCTGTATGACAAGATACCGATTTAAGAAATTTTTATTTATTTTTTTGATTTTCTCAAAATATCAATAATCTGTTCACAAACATAATCGACATCTTTTAGTAAAAGTGACGGATAAAACGGCAAAGAAACAACCCTTTCCCCCGCATAGGCTGCATTTGGAAGATATTGGCCAGTATAACCCAAAGCTTCTTTATAAAAATCAAATTCAAAAATCGGCTGATAGTGAACACCGCATTCGATATTTTTTTTATTCATTTTTTCAATAAATTGATTTCTGGAGATGCTCAATTCAGATAAATTCAATCTTATTATAAATAGATGCCAACCATGAGTTTTATTTTTTTCAATTATAGGTAATTCAAACAGGTCATTATAATTTTGTAAATTTTTATAATAACGATTGGCAATTTTTTCTCTTTTGGCTTGTTCTTTTTTGAATACTTTTAATTGCCCTAATCCTACCGCCGCAGACAGCTCTGAAAGATTTGCTTTAAAACCAAGGTGAGCTACATCATATTTCCAATTTTTTTCTTTATGCCGATCAAAAGTTGATTTGGTTAACCCGTGCCGTGATAATATTTTTAATGCATCTATTAATTCTTTATGCTCTGATACCACCATACCACCTTCGCCGCAGGTTAGATTTTTGGTCGAATAAAAAGAATAAACCGATGCATCGGTAAATTTAGGAATTGATTTATTTTTATATAGCCCGCCTATCGCATGAGCGGAATCTGATATAATCGGGATTGAAAACTGGTCACTGACTTTTTTCAGTTTAGTATAATCCGAGGGATAACCAGCGATATCGACCGGAAGAATTGCAATACAATTTTTAGTTATTTTTCTTGCTACTTCGTCAATGTCAATCGTTAAAGTCTTCGGATCAATATCAGCAAAGATAACATCGGCACCAGCGTGCATAATAGCTTCGATAGTCCCAACAAATGTAAAAGGCGAAGTTATAACTTTTTTGTTTTTGCCGGCACCTATAGTTGAGAGAACAATTTGAAGTCCGACGGTACATGAGTTTACAGCGGCGGCGTATTTCATGCCTAATAAAGAAGCCACGTCTTTCTCTAACTTTTGAACTTTATTACCACCGGATAACCATCCTGATTCTAAAACTTCATTAGCTTCCTTTTTAGCATGAGATGATATCTCAAGATTGAACAATGGAATTCTTTTATTTTTTTTATTGCCGCTCATAAATCAATCTTTCGTAAAGTTCAGACATTTTATCTAAAGATTGTTCCCAATCAAAATTATCTTTGACAAAGTTGTAACCGTTTATACCCATATTAGCACATAAATTTCTATCAGTCGCAAGCTTAATTATTGTATCGGCTAATTCATTAACATTTTCAGGAGAAACTAAAATCCCTGTCTCATTATTCACCACAATTTCAGGAACCCCACCGATTTTGGAGGCTATTACCGGCCTGCCACAGGCATAACTTTCTAAAACAGCCACCCCAAAAGACTCGGACTCC
Organism: Candidatus Zixiibacteriota bacterium; assembly: GCA_034659415.1. Taxonomy (GTDB): domain Bacteria; phylum Zixibacteria; class MSB-5A5; order GN15; family FEB-12; genus QNAD01. Next base: position 3,835 of record JAYEHE010000268.1, read on the forward strand.
ATAACAGACGGCATAACCATGAGATGATGTTTTTTCAAAAGGCTATAAATTTGATCATTAGCTACAAAACCTGCAAAATAAACCGAGCTTTCCAGATTCAAGTCTTTCACCATCTGCTTTAAAGAAGCGGTCATTTCCCCTTCGCCTGCAATAGTTAATTTAACGTCTGGCACTTTATCTTTAATTTTATAAATAGCACGCAATAGAATGTCCGGACCATATTTTTTTCTATGCCCCTTAATATAACATATTTTAAAACCAGTATCAGGTTGTGGAATGATGTTTTCAGGTATTTCTACTCCGAACGGAATCACAGAAATTTTTTCAGGCGTTTGTGAAAGATATTTCAAAGCAAAAACTTTCAACAAATTAGATGTCGCAGTAACATGATCTGCTTTTTGGAGGATTTTTTGAATAAAATATTTACTCAAGGGATTTGATGGAAAATCAATTATATCTGCTCCCCAAACAGACAGAACCGTTGGTTTTATATTTGTAAAATAAGACCACAAACCAAAACCGGAAGCATAGTGGGCGTGAAGTAAATCCGGTTTAAAACGATTAGCTTCTTTGACGGCTGTTGCCGCTTGTGTGAAATAAGACAGTTTTTGTTTACGCGGAATTATAACAGATTCAATATCAGACAGAGGTTTCCCACCAAGGGAAATTATTTTTATCTCATACCCTCGTTTTGTAAGACCTCTTGCCCATCGTTGAACATGAACAGAATCAGCCCATCCAAATATAACAATCCGTTTATTGATATAGCACCTAATCTATTTTTTTATTTCTCTTAAATAACTCGTCAGGCAATATTAATTTCAACTTAAATAAATATATCATAGACATATAAATAATCAGAACAAAAAAACCTGAAATAAGCAAATATGATAATGATTGAAATTTTGTTGTATGTTCAAAATTTAAAATATTACTTGTTATATTCATACTTAGATACGAAGAAATCAGACCAAGTAATAATAATATTAGTAACGAAAACAAAAATTTAAATTTGTTATTATATCCTAATTTAATAATCAAGAAAGATACAAGCATAATAGAAAATAACCCAAATGCGATCGATGATGCCGCAGTAATCCCCGCTTGACCGTAAAAATCTGACAAAATCCAACTTCCGGATAATTTGATGATATATGCAAATATGGTAATCAGTAAAACTTCTTTAAACCATTTCCCCGCATAAGCCGCTCTTAATGAAATTGACATAATCATCAATGCAATAACCGAAGGTATTAATGGAACCAAAACAGAAGCTGTTAACGATTGAGAAACAGCATCAAATTCTCCTCGATTAAATATAAGATATATTATATTTTCAGCATTTATATACATGATGGCGGCAATGGGAACAGCAAACAAAACTACAGCAGTAACTGATTTAATATAATATTTTTTGAATTTTAATCTGTCCTGAATATAATTTTCAGAAAAATAAGGAAATAATACCGATGCAACCGCTAATCCGATTATTGAATCGGGAAGCAACACTAAAACATTGCTATAATTTATAGCAGAGATAATACCTTCATCAAATCTCACCGCAAAATATCTATCAATCATAAAATATGTTCTATTCAAAAACTCTATTAATAGTAAAATAACACCTGATTTGAATATGATATCAAAATCAGATTTTCTGATTCTTAGATTAAATTTTTGATACGGTTTAAAACCTAAAATTCTTAGAAATAAAAATAGATTCTGGAGTAAGAGTCCGCCCAACCATCCAACCGCTATGGCACCAACAGATAATACATCGGCAAATAAAAGAATAAGACTAATCGAAAAAATATTGAAAATGATATAGCCCGATGCAGGATAACTGAATATTTTTTTTACATTCAAAAATGACCTGAAAATTGCTTCTAATGAAACAAAAAAGACAGCAATAGCAGTTATCCGTGTGTAAAAAATCACTTCAATAAACGACTGCGGAGAAAAACCAACCGTCCAGAATTTCATAATAAAAGGTGCCAGTAAAATTATTGCAGTCGTAACCATAATTGATAAAGAGATTTTTAAATTTATAACCCCCCAGGCATAAGACCAAAAATCAGATTCTCTTTTATTTTGATTTTGTAATTTCTCACTAAAATAGGGAACTAATAGATAAACTCCAGCATAACTGAAAATCCCGCATAGCAAAGCCGGCAACATAATAGCAATCAGATATCTATCATAGGCAGCGGATGTTCCAAATTTTTCAGCAATAACCAACTCACGTATAAAACCTAAAAGTTTAGATACAAAAACAATTCCGGCTACACCAAATATTGATTTCTTAATATTATCCAAAACCACCTGATTCCTTAGCGAGCATTAGCAGATTTATAAAAAAGGCAGGGCTTAATCCTGCCAGGGTGTTGACAAAATCATGAAATCTGTCATTGCGAGTTCGCAACAAGCGGACAAAGCAATCTCAAAATTTAGAATCTGACAATAACTATTGAGATAGCCACGTCGTCTCACTTCGTTTGACTCCTCGCTATGACAAGCCTCCACTTTGTCAACAATCTCACAGGGCTTAACCCTGCCTTATTGATTTATAACATAAAATTATTTTATGAACTCATTAACAGCTTCAATAACCTCGCTACGCTCTTCATCTGAAAGTTCAGGATAAATCGGAAGAGATATTACTTCATCTGCCGCTTTTGATGAAAGCGGAAAATCAGCTTTAGTATAACCCAAATCAGCAAAACATTCCTGAGCGTGAAAAGGAACCGGATAATAAATTTCAAAACCAATTGATTTTGATTTAAGATGCTCTTTTAATCCGTCACGATTCGACACAGCAATAGTGTATTGATTATAAATATGAAAAGTTGTATAATCTTTTATCGTTGGCGTTTTTATTCCTGAATTATTTTTAAAAGCTTCATCATAAGAACGAGCATGTTCATTACGCTTTTCAGACCATTTTTGAAGGTAAGGCAACTTGGTTAAAAGAATAGCCGCTTGAATAGATGCTAATCTTGAGTTAAAACCAACAATCTTATGGTAATATTTTGGTTTAGCACCATGATTTCTAAAAATCCTTAGTAGTTCTATATTGTCATCGTTATTGCATGTGATAATACCGCCATCCCCTCCGGCACCAAGATTTTTGGTGGGATAAAATGAGAAACAGCCAAAATCACCAAATGACCCTGCTTTTCTATTTTTATACTCAGCCCCAATTGCCTGAGCGGCATCTTCGACAACTTTCAAATTATGTTTTTTGGCAATCTCCATAATTGGGTCCATATCAGCTACCTGTCCGAACAGATGAACCGGAAGTATGACTTTGGTTTTTGGAGTAATAGCAGCTTCAATTTTGTTCGGGTCAATATTATAGCTGTCTTCTTCAATATCTACAAAGACAGGTTTTGCACCAAGCCTGACAATTACTCCGGCAGTTGCAAAAAATGAGAAAGCAGTTGTGATAACTTCATCACCAGGTTTTATTCCACAAGCTCTAAGAGCTAAAAGAAGAGCATCGGTTCCCGATGCTACCCCGGCAGAATATGTAACCTGACAGAGACCAGCAAGTTTTTCTTCCAGTTCGGTAACTTCGGGACCTAAAATAAACCAACCATGATCTAATACATTTAAAACCGCTTTATCCATATCAGTTTTTAAATATGCATATTGTCTTTTTAAATCTAAAAGAGGAACTGCCATTTTTTCTCCTTATTCGTCTTTCCATCCCTGGTTTTCAAGAAGTTGATCTTCGGGGACATTTCTTAATTCTTTAGCCGGAATACCAGCAGTTATTTTTTTAGGTGTTGTATCTTTTGTTACTAAAGCACCTGCCGCCACCAATGAATCTTCCCCGATTACTTTTCCGGGTAAAATTGTTGCATTAACACCGACCCGAGCACCTTTTTTTAGGATAACTCCCTTGAAATGCTTAAAACGATCTTCAGTGCGACCAATAAAATTATCATTCGAAGTTGCAACGCATGGCGCCACAAACACTCTGTCCTCAATATCAGAATAAGCGGTAATATAAACATTTGTTTCAAGCTTTACATATTTTCCAATATTGCAAAAGTTTTCAATCGCTACCCCGCGTCCGATAATTGTAAAATCTCCGACAATTACGTTTTCTCTTACAGTTGACAAATCAGCGACTAAAACTTTTTCACCAAACTTAGAACCGCGATAAATAATAACATTAGAACCGATAATACAATTGTTTCCAATATTACACGGTTCCAATTGACTGTCTTTGGTAACAGCACTATTAGCGGCTTTCATTGGTAGTTTTCCTACAACCGAATGATCATCAATACGAACATTGTCACCGATTTCAGTATCATCCCGTATAACAACATGATTACCTATTTCACAGTTTTGTCCAATTTTGACCTGTTCGCCAACGATACAATATTCACCTAATTTTGTCCCTGAGCTTAATACAGCCGAGGGATGAATTACCGATGTTGACATATTTTATATTCCTTAAATTTGTTTAATCTTTTTTTCTTATACCAGGTAGCCAGCCAAAGTATCCCCTGATAAAGAACATAGCCCGATTGTAATCAGGCTCGCTCTTATATTTAAGCTGGGCGAAATATTCAATTAGGGCGGCAATTATTACACTAAAAATCAGCGAAAGAGCAAATGTTAATATCACAATCAGGGTTCGTTTAGGACGGGATTTAAGTTCGGGGGGAATGGCGGATTGTAAAATTGAAAATTCTTTAAAACTACCACTGGATTGAATTTTAGCCTGCTCTAATTGTTGCAACAGCAAAGCTGCGATTTCTTCACCTACTTTAACAGTAGAATAAATTTTATTGTATTCATTTTTTAAAATTGGAATTTTTGATAACGGCAGAGTAAAATATGAATTACTTCCTGAACCGTTTTCCAATTCATCGAGTTGTTTTTGTAATAGTTTTTTTTGTTTACGAAGTTGAATAATATTCAATTCGGTTCCATTTGTTGATTCCGCCAGACTTAAATCAACTTCGGTTTTAGATAAAGCAACTTTAATTTCTATAGCCTGTTCAATCACTAATCTTGATTGTTCATCAAAATCAACAGCTTTATTTTTAGTTTGAAATTCTTCTAATATTTTTCGATTTATATTCAAATTTTTGTTAACTTCTTCTAATCGATTCTCGAAAAACTTTTTCTTATTTTTTGCTTTTTCCGTTATAACTTCCCTGCTTAAACTATCCAGCCCGTTTACAAACGCATTTGTTAAATCGGCAGCCATTTGTGGGTTTTTGTCTTCAACTTCCACCAACAATAAACCTTCTTCGGTATTTTCAATAACAGTATGAGACAATAGAGCATCAAAAGTTTCTATATAGGTTTCGGTTTGATATCTTTCTATCAGATTAAAATAGTCAATAATAGGATAAGTAATTGATCTGCTTTCTAAAATTTTAGCAAACACATCACTAGTAGTTGACATCGAGACCAAATCCAAACCTGAGATTCCTTCGGAAATACTAATAACTGATGGGGTTTCCTTTTCCGGTGGTAAAATAATTGCTGATGCTTTATACCATTTTGGCAAAATCAATGAAATAATAACAGACACGGTTGTTAAAATAATTACAAAACTAAGTATAAATTTTTTATGTTTTGCAAGCAGTTCTAAAAACAGCCAGAAGTTATTATTTTGTTCAATCGGGTTTTGACTATTCAATTCAAATATTTCCAAACGCTTTATATTTCAATCTTTTACACAAATATAAAAAAGTAGAATAGCAATATAGGTTGGGATTGTCAACTTGATAAATATTGAGAAAAAACCTAATTTTAGGTACTTTTTATATAAAATTTTGCTAAATTACTTTGTAAATTGAAAGAAATATAATGAATCGTTTTGCTACTTATTTAAAACAAAAAGATTTACTGGTACCTCTATATTATTGGTCTGCTTTTTTAATTATATATATTTTATTGTTTCAATTATTCCCGGGTAAATTTTATTCACTTGCAAATTATCTAACTCAATGGGACGGAGAACATTATCTTTCAATTGCACGGGACGGTTACCAAATGTATCCATGTGCTCAGAATATATCATTCACTTGTGGCAATATTGGCTGGTTCCCATTTTACCCTTTAATAGGTAAAGTTATTTCATACACAGGATTAAATCATCAGTATTCATTAATTTTAGTTAGCTGGTTAAGTTTATTAGGGGCGATGGTAATTCTGTATCGTTTGGTTATACTGAAGTTCGACAGGCAAATAGCAATTGCATGTTTGTTAGCTTTAGTTTTCTTTCCGGTATCATTTTATTTTATAGCCATATTCCCCTACGCTTTCTTTTTGCTAATTGTTACTTCAATATTTTACTGTATAGAAATAAAAAAACTAATTTGGGTGGTACCATTAACGGGAATTTTGGCTGTTACTTATCCATCAGGTTCAATTATCGGATTTGTTCTGTTGTACCAACTAATAAAAGAATGGAAAAATTATAATCTTTCAGAAAAATTATCTTTAATTTCAGCGATGATTGCAATTGGTGTGGCAATCATGATTTATTTTTCTTATTACTGGTACAAATTTGATAATTTCTTTCAATATCTGGATTTTCAATCACAACCATATTATGCACACCGTATGAGATTCCCGCTAATAACAATTTATGAGGCAATAAGTCATCTGCGAATTATTCAAGCAGTACCAATATCAATTATATTTGCCACTGTCAGTGTAATAATATTTTACTCAAAAAAAATACCGACCAGTTGGCAGATTTATATGTTCGGGATTTTATTATTTACACCTACGATGGGAACATGTGCCTGCTATTACCGTCATATATTAGTGGCATTCCCACTTTTTGCGATGATTGGTTTATCGTATCGTTCTCCTAAACGTAAATATTTATTTATACTTTACATAATTGTTGGAGCATCTTTAATGTGGTTTGTATTTTTAGATCGTTTTAAAATTGGCTTACTGATGTAAATTATTTAACGATCTTGAAATCAAAATCAAACTCTAAAGTATCGGTAATTTCCAGTTCATTACTCATCCAACTAATAACCCTATCACCTTTAAATTCTAAAGAGCTATCGGAAAATTCTGCTTCAAACACTCCATTAGGCAATCTTTTGCTATCACAATTTTCCCCCATAGATGCTTTCAATGTAAGTGTAATAAAACCCGTTTGTGTATTTGCTTCAATAGTACCGGTTGAACTGCAAAGCTTTGTTTGGTTCCCGTTAACATTAAGAATATAAGTATTATCAGTAATAATTAAAACAACCGAATCAGTATAAGATATTCGATAATCATAGATTGGGGGAGCGTAACTCTTAGTGAAAACCATACGACCGATATATTGGTCAGCTAAATCAACAACAGTATTTGAGTCAGTTGGATTGTTAGTATCGGAACATCCAGCTATGAGCATAATAATTACAAATATAGCGATAATAAATTTCTTCATTTTCAGTTCCCCTCCCAAATACCTTTATTTCTCAAACGTATAAATAACTCAAACATCTAATCCTAATAACTAAACAATTAAGATTTATGATTGTGCCAGTTCTGGGAGTGATTTACTATTTTTTTTTTCAAAATAAACGACCGCAGCTTTAATGAAATCTCTAAAAAGCGGGTGAGGTTTTGTAGGTCTCGATTTTAATTCCGGATGAAATTGAACTCCGACAAACCAGGGGTGAT
>JAYEHE010000269.1:0-2693 GCA_034659415.1 Candidatus Zixiibacteriota bacterium
GCTCTTGTATAAGATTTTTCTACTACCGCCGTATCACCATAATAATCATAACTTGGTTCATAATTATAACTACTCGCACTACCATACTGGTCATAGGCTGGATTTAACCATTGATTTAGATCAGCTCTCAATCTTTCTCCAAAAATAAAAAGTACAATCGTCAAAATTATGACAAAGATTATTGCCACGGCTGAAAATTTTGATTTTTTGTGTACTTTTTTTTGATGCACAGGAGAAGGTGCTTTAGGTAAAATGTTTTCCATATTTTTTTATTTAATTATATTATTATATAAATTTTAATTAATCAACTTTACGGCTAATGACAAATATAGCGATGGCAAAAATAAATGATAATAACAAACCTACACCAATCGCTAAATAAAATGTATTTACAGAATTTTTACCAGTTGTGATTATTTCCTTCCCGCTTGTTTCATTATTTTCAGCATCCCGAAAAAATAGATCTTCTGTCATTTGATCTGTAGTCATATTTCTATACAACTTAGTTAGGAAATATTTTTTGTTACTAGGACTCAACAATGGATCCCCTTGATCATCAAGAGCTAATTTTTCAATACTTTCCTTATCTATCCAATTAGCATAATTAGTTGAAAAATTTGGTAATGTTTTTTTATTGACAGCCATTACGTATAATGTTACAGGAACATAATTACTGGAATAGGTATCATAATTATCAACTGTTTTGTAAGACAAATTTTTTCCCGATACCTCTTCTTTCAAAGAAGAATTAAAATGACTTAGAAATAAAGTATTAGAATCAACAACAAATTCATTACCATTATTTATAAAAGCGTACGACGCTTTTATTTGTTCAGCTGTACGAACATTATCAGAAATTCTTAATTCATCAATTTCACCTTTCAACAATGACCCGCCATAAGCACCTCTTTGCCCCAAATAAACTGTTCCATTGCTAATGTCTTTCATGTTCCAACTAGTTTCACTATATGCTGGGACAAGTTCATAGGCAACTCCATTTACATAAATAACTGGTGAATTAATTTCAGACCAAGTAACTGCCAAATGATACCATTCTCCTGGCACCCAAGTGAATGGTTGACTATCTGGTGTTTTCCAGGCCATAAAACTTCCGCTCGAGTTATAAGCAATAAACTGAAGATTATCTAGTCTTGAATCTTTTCCGCGACGAAACTCAAAAACATCTCGATTATTACTATCAACAACATTTAAGAACTCCCAATATCCACCACCTGAGTTCTCCCAGGTACTATCTGGTTTTATCCAGATCTCTACTGTCCCCTCTGTTGTAGAAAAAGCATCATTGGCAGAAAAAGAAATAGTATTAGTATTAGAGATTTCTATTCCATTTTCAATTACACCTGTTGGATAAATAGGTTTATCTTTATCTGCTTCCTGATCCACAATTGAAGAAATCCTCATTGGATATACAATATTTTTCGCTTCAAACTGCAACACAACAGGCGTTGCCTCTCCTGATCTTAATTTTTTTGATACATCAGTCCATTCAAGACTTTCAGGATTTACTTTCATGGCCACAAAATACCAATCATTATCAACATAACTATTTAATATATAACTTGCTGATGTAGGAAAATTATACTCATTGTCATTTAGCCATGTAACCAATGAATCTTTATCGGTTGAAGATAGCACAGTTACATCATAATAATCTATTTGTTTCTCTTCAACAATCGTTACTCCCTCATAAGCAACATCTCGAACAGCTCCAATGCCAAGTGAAAAATCTTTACTATTTGAAACCGTATAACCAGTTAATTGATCAAGGTTTGTAAAAAGTGCTTGAGATCCCTTGCTGACCTCTGGCTTATTCGGAGTAGGAATAACCCAAGCAAAATCATTTGCATCACCTTCAAATGAAGTAGAAATAACCATTGTCTCTATACCATCCTCATACATAATAACTGCTTTCTGTCCTGTCTCTTGAATCCAATAATCTTGAGGTGGCATCATCATGCCATCAGCCAAAGACATTTGCGGAAGAATTATTAACAATGACATTAATCCAACGATAATTTTTTTTCTAATTGTTTTCATAATATTATTTCTTTACTTGTTTTAATTTAAATGGTAACACTTGCTGCTCACCAAAAAATTTCTTCACTTGCTGTTTTCCTTTGCCTGTTAATTTCACTTCTTCAATAAACCATTTTTCTGGGGTTCTTCGTCCGAAACCAATCATCAAACCTTTTTCTATCAAACTTTCTATACTACGAGTGACAATACCTTGCTGATCTTCTTTCTTTGGTTTATTTTTTTGCTTATCATAAAATTTCAGTAATCCTACCCTCTTTATTTTCTTCTTAGCACCATAGGTACTAAGCAAAATATATTTTTGTAGCTGAGATAATCTCATACTACTATCTTTATTTACTTATCAAATTTAATATGAAGTTCTTTCATCTGCTCTGTAGTAGACTTAGACGGAGATCCGGTCATCGGCTCTCTATTATCCCCCGTCTTTGGGAAGGCAACAACTTCTCTTACACTTTTCTCATTAAACAATATTTGCAATAACCGATCTATGCCTGGGGCAATCCCGCCATGTGGAGGTACGCCATATTCAAATGCTTCTAGCATATGCTTAAAATTTTTCTTTGCTTCATCTTTATCAATACCTACTAATTCAAAAACTTTTTTCTGTACAATCGGGTCCGTTATTCTGATACTCC
>JAYEHE010000270.1:0-2691 GCA_034659415.1 Candidatus Zixiibacteriota bacterium
GGCAAAGTCTAACCAACAGCCTAGGGCATTTACGGGTTGGGGCACTAGTGCCCCAACTCATGAATAAGCCAGCTATTTCTTGCCGTATTTTGGATGCTGAATAATTTTGAAATATATAAGGCGATGCCGTAGCATCGTAGTTATATTTCGAGGTTATTCAGCGCCGAAAGACGGTAACCCGTAGGGCGAGGGCATTTTTTTATAAGATAAGCCAATAATTATTGAATATCCCAGGCAGGAAGAAAGCCCCGAAAAAGATCGGATTAGTTTTTTCCACTTAAGAGTCAGCTATCAGGCTTGAAGAAGCTTGCCTCTATAGGTCCATTTGAAAACCTTCGCCATGGTGGTGTTATAGTATTCAATAAAACGTTTCACTCTGGCCTGGAGTTCGTCAATGGATTTAAAATTTCCGTATCTGAGTATCTTACGTGTTAATATCCCGAACCATACTTCGATTTGGTTGAGCCATGAACAATGTTTCGGAGTGTAAAGAAAGCGAATCCTATGCGAACTATCAGCAAGAAAAACCTCTCGAGTTTTTAAATTTTCAAGAATTCCGTTTTTCCCTTTTTTCCCAAGCTCATCTTCTATTCCAAGTTTTTTAGCTATAAGACGAACAAGAGCTTCGGATTTATGTGTATTCAATTGATCTGCAACGAAAATCCATTCAGCATCTGAATCGAGATTTATAGTGAGCTCGATTAAGGAGGAAAAATCATCTTCCGTTCTGGTATCACCAATATGGTGCGCTATTATTTTTCCCGTTCCGACTTCAAAACTCGGAATGAGAGCCTGTGTACCGTGTCTTGCATATTCAAATTCAAGTTTTGCCATTTCTCCAGGGAGTGCATCCTTATCTGGATTGATTCTTTCCAAAGCCTGTATGCTGGTTTTTTCATCAACACTGACCGTATGGATATTGTTTTCTAAATTTTCAATAGCATTTTTATATACACTGCAGATTTCCGATACCCTTTCCTTGAATACCTCCATGTCTTCAATGTTGGGAAACTCCCAATATTTCGAACGATGGGGTTTTATGTCGGCTTCGGCAAGTATACGTCCTACAGTGGAGCGTGAAATTGAACCCGTAATTCCAGCTATGTCAGCGGCTGCCGCCAATTCCCGGTGAGTCCATTTGTCTGAAATAACATTATATTTCCCCGGTTTTTCAGATGCCATTGCAACAAGCGCACACTGTTGTTCAGGTGAATACGTCAATGGACCGCCTGAACGTGCCTTGTCCTTCAGGAATGAATGCAGAAAGCGTTCTATTTCTCTGTCTGTCATCACGTCCTGTGCTTCAAACAATATTACAAGTTTTTGCGCACGATGATACCAGCGATATGCCATCTCCCTGCTGCAATTCAAAGAATTGGCAACTTGAGACGGATTGGCTTTCATAAGTTCAAGAATCAGGAGGGTGCGATTCACCTCTCTTGTCTGAGATGTGTGCTTGGCCAATATTGTGCAAAAGCCTTTTACAAGGCTAAGTGGCAAGTCCAAGGGAGGGAGGGAGGCCAAGCGCGCCGAATGTGTTTTTACCCATTTCAACCTCTCTTATTTGTTTTTTGATTAAGAAATGTACTATAGTAGATAATTCAATTTTGTAAAATAGATTTTTATAAACTTATGTAGTGCTGGCAACCCTACGGGCGAAAGCCTTTTTGCGATCATGCATCCCCTAAATCAACGATGAAGCCAGCTTCACCTTATGATTTAGGAAATACATGCTCATCAAAAATGCTCTCGGAAATAGCTGGCTTATTCATGAGTTGAGGCACTAGCAGGCTGTCGGACTTTACGTCCGCCAGCACTTTTCAAATTGACGTTCATTTCACTCACTCCAGCCTTTGGCTGACTTACTCAGCTTCGCTTCGGTCTTTCCGTTCCGTAAATTTGCATGAAAAAATTGAAAAAATTTTTTCAAGGATGATTGGAAAAATCCTGGACTACAGCTAATATATATTAGTTGTAATATATTTTAAATGAGGTTAATATGGCATTAAGATTGAAAATAGTTGATAGAAATACTCCGATGTTACTCCCAGCCGATATTCGAGAGTGGATACCCGAAAATCATATGGTACACTTTATTCTCGAGGCAGTAGAGCAAATGAATTTGAGCGGGTTTAAAATCGTGAGAACGGTGCGCTTTTTTCTGAATGTTTTGTTAAAATTCTCTCATTGGCATCCGAGTTGGGGTGTCTTAAAAAAGTGGGAGGAATAAGTGTTGATGGAACAAAGATCAAAGCCAATGCATCAAAACACTCTGCCGTCAGTTACAAAAAAGCAGAAGAAATGATACATCGCCTGAAAACAAAAAAAGGAAAAGACCGCTATAAGTTGCGAAAACAGACCGTTGAACCTGTGTTCGGTACAATAAAGGAAACACTCGGGTTTAGACATTTTCATCTTCGAGGACTAGAAAAGGCCGGACTTGAATGGGATATAGTCACACTGGCATACAATTTTAAGAGACTGTTTAATATGGCGGGCGGAAATTCCCTGTCTGAAAATAGTGTTTTAAAGGTGGTAAACGCTTACGAACACCGGAGTATATCAGAATTTAATGGAAAATTGCCCATAAAATTAAATTTCGGAGAAATTTCATTTTAACAAAGCATAAATTTACCCTGAAGGGGGAAATATATGCTAAGCAGCGTCGGGCAAAGCCCGACAGCCTGCTAG
>JAYEHE010000271.1:0-11430 GCA_034659415.1 Candidatus Zixiibacteriota bacterium
GATTCAGTTTTAAATAATGGAGCAGTTCCACAATGGAACCCATATATATTTGGTGGTTTGCCGTTTGTAGAGGCTTTTCACGGCGACCTGTTTTACCCTTTATCAATGATAAAGTATTTTGGCGAGCTGTACCGGATGTTGGGGATGATTTTATTCTGGCATATATTTTTAGCCGGTATTTTTATGTATCTTTGTGCACGGCAATTTAAATTGGAAAAGATTCCTTCATTATTAGCCGGCATCACTTATATGTTTGCTCCTTACTTGGTAGCGATGGTCTCGCCCTGGCACGATGGCAAAATTTTTGTTACAGCTCTGTTTCCACTGACGGTTTTATTTTTGGAAAGAGGTTTTGAATCTAAAACTGGTTTCAAATCGTTTTTTAATTTTTCGATGATGGGGCTTATAATTGGTTTTATAATTCTATCTCCTCATCCGCAAATGTCATATTTTGCTTTATGGGCATTGGGTTTTTATACTCTCTATAAATTAATTATAAATTATGTAAAAAACAAAAATGTTGTCCGGCTGATACGTCCTGCATCCCTTGCGGTTTATGCGGTAGTTATCGGTCTGCTTCTTTCTGCCATACAGTTTTATCCCGGATATAATTACACTACTAATTTCTCCCCCCGTACTGATCGCTCTTCAGGATGGGAGTGGGCTACTTCGTGGTCAATGCACGAGGAAGAAGCGTTTTCCTTATTGATTCCTGAATTTAGCGGAACTTCTTCTAAAAACGAAAAAACAGTTTATTGGGGAAAAAATAGTTTTAAAGATAATTCAGAATCAATATCTGTTGTTGCTATATTTTTAGCATTAATAGGTCTGTTTTTTAGTCGCAAGAAAAAAGTATATTTTTTCGGAGGTCTGGCACTTTTCGCTCTTTTATATGCCCTTGGGGCAACAACTCCGTTTTTTCATCTATTCTATCTGATACCAAAAGTAAGCTCGATGCGAGCGCCATCGATGATAATGTTTCTATTTACATTTTCTATCTCTTTGATTGCCGCTTATGGATTACAATGGCTAATGACATCCACAGCTAAACCGGTAATACCCAATAAAAAGTTTAACTATTTGTTATGGGGTATGCCTTCCTTTATGTTTCTTTTGGCAATTTTATTAACAGCCAGTGGAAGGGGCATGATAAGTATATGGTCGTCTCTTTTTTATAGCGACCTTACTCAACCTATCGGACGTGGATATTCCAAATTGGATTTAGCTTATAATAATCTCCCCTCTATTCAATCAGGTGCCTGGTGGTCATTTTTGGCAATTATTGCTGTAGCTGTTATAATATGGTTATACAAATCAGGTAAAGCAGGAAAATCAATTTTTTTGGTTTTGTTATTAATACCAATGTTTAATGATATCCGTTTTGACAAAAGATTCATCAGCACCGTTGATCCCACTCCATACTGGCAACCAAACGTTCTGGTGGATTATTTTAATAAGCAACCCGGAAATTATCGGGTTATGAATTTCACCAGAGCTGTTTCAAAAAATTACTTGCCCCAATATGGAATTCCCGTAATTGAAGGTTACCATGGCAACCAATTAAACTGGTATGATAAATTAATGGCTTACAACAAAAATAGAGGTATGGCAAATCCAAGATTGCTAAATTTAAGTTGTGCTAAATATATCATGGTTCCCGGCAATCAACAGTTAGACGCTAATTATTTTGGCGAGAAACTTCTCACACAGGCAGCTGATTTTGGGCAAGTAAAAATCATGAAAAACGATAATGTTTTCCCCCGCACTTTCTTGGTTGATCAATACCAAATATTCGAAAATCCGGATCAAATACGAAAAGAATTATTTGACGGTAATACAAACTTAAGAAATACAGTTCTTCTTGAAAAAGAGCCTCAGCTAAATATTGAAAGAGATTCTTTATCTAAAGATTCTGCTTGGATTTCTGATTACCAAACAGATTCTGTAACAATAAATCTGAATGTAACCAAAAATAAATTATTGGTTTTGACTGATAATTTCTTTGAGTCATGGCATGCGGAAATAGATGGCAATCCGGCAGAGATTCTTAAAGCGTATAGTACATATAGAGCAGTTGCTATTCCGGCAGGATCAAAACAGATTATATTCAGATATTCATCCGAAAAGTACCATACAGGGAAATTATTAACTCAAGTAGTATCTATCTATCTGTTACTTATTATTGGCTTGTTTTTCTTCAAGGGATTTAAAGAAAAATAAAAAAAGTGGCTGCGGACAACCACAGCCAACAACCACTTTTTGATCAATAGCGGTAAGGGGAATCGAACCCCTGTTTGATGGATGAGAACCACCGGTCCTAACCACTAGACGATACCGCCTGTTCAATACGTAATGCTAAAAAAGCAACATGATGATTATATTAAAAATTTTATTTCTGTCAAGTTAACGTAAGTTACTTCACAACAACAAGATACAAGACCATGCCCTTGTAATCTCAAGCATCAAAACAGCTTACTAAATATCACTTTTCTCAACTTTTTTTTATTTTTTTTATAAAAATCAAATTTCAGTTTATTGGAAAATGTGTTGCCTGATGCACTACAACAATTTAGGCTAAATTATCAATAACTTAAGAGGATGATATTTGTCGTATCTTTTTAAGTTAAAAATAAAGCCCTGCATAATTATTTCAATTTTGCTTATGAAATTAAGCTTTTTTATATTTAATAAAATTAAAAATATAATGGAGGATAAAATGCCAACAACTAAAGGGAAAACCAAGAAAATTAAAGGGCTGAATTATAAAGAATTATTATACCAAATTGATTATAAGCCAAAAGGTGTTAAAACTTCCGATGATTTAAAACCTTGTTGTGAGATAATCGGACAAAATAGAGCTATTGAATCAATCAAAATAGGCTTAAGTGTAAAAAGTCGTGGTTATAATATATTCGTAACCGGACCAAGTGGAACCGGAAGAACATCTACAATTAAAAGACTCTTAGAACAACTTGACTATGATAAACCAAAATTGGTTGATTATTGCTATGTGAATAATTTCAAAAATACAGACAATCCGCAACTTCTTGTATTTGACGCAGGCAACGGATCGAAATTCAAAAAAGATATGAATTATCTGATTACATCAATTAGAAAAATTGTCCCAAAAATTTTCATGTCTGAAGATTATAAAGATCGCCGCAGTCGCATTACCCGTGAATTTGAAAATCGTCAGAAAGAATTGATTAAAAAATTCGAAGATAAACTAAACGAAGCCGGATTTGTTATGGTTCAAATTCAAGCCGGGATGGGAGTCAGAAACGAAATTCAGCCATTACACGAAAACGAACCAATTTCTTTTGATGCCCTTGAAGATTTGGTCGAAGAAAACAAATTTTCTGATGCCAACTTGGATGAACTAAGGCGTAAGTGGGATAGTTTACGAAGAGACTTTGATGTAACAACAGTGGAATCAAAAAAACTGGCGACTAAACTTGAAGACGCAATTGAGAAATTGAATTATTCGATGGTTGCTCCACTAATTACTGATAAAATCAATTTGCTTAAAAAAAGATTCTCCACAGAAAAGGTGATACAATATCTTGACGATGCACAAACTGCTTTGCTTGAAGATTTGGATCGATTTAAAGAAGCTCAACCAAGACGAGGCGAGGAAGAACCACCCCCTTTTAGAAAAAGAGAACCGTTTGAAGAATTCGGCGTTAATCTGATTTTAGATAATTCGGAGACTACTAATACTCCTATTATGATTGAGAAATCACCTAATTATAGTAAAATGTTTGGTTCAATAGAAAGAGTGGTTGATCGGTTTGGTTATTGGCGAACTGATTTTACCAGAATTTTTTCAGGATCAATTGTTAAAGCGGCTGGAGGATTTTTGGTTGTTAATGCTATGGATTTGCTCACTGAACAAGGTGTCTGGACTCAACTCAAAAGAACTTTAATTAATGGCGAGCTGGAAATGACCGGATATGATCCACTTGGTATGCTTGCAGGATCAAGTATCAAACCGGAACCGATCCCTTTGGATATCAAGGTTGTTATAAAAGGGGATGCGCGTACTTACGGTTTGCTCTGGCAACTCGATGAAGATTTTAAGAAGATATTTAAGATAAAAGCTGAATTTGATCATGTCATGAAAGCATCTAAAACTCATTTTAATAGTTATCTTGAATTCATACGAAAAGTAATTGATGAAGAAAACTTAAACTCGTTTGATATTTCCGGATTACAGGCTGTTATTGAATATGGCATGAAGATAGCCGGTAGCCGTGACAAACTCACAACAAAATTCACTCATATTTCTGACTTAGTTCGTGAAGCTTCCTATTGTGCTCTAAAAAGAAAATCCAAATTTGTATCCAGAGATGATGTAAATTGTGCAATTAAACTAAAAAAAGATAGAACAAATCTTGTCGAAGATAAAATTCAGGAACTTTATGATGAAAATACACTGCTGGTAACTGTTAGTGGTAAAACTGTAGGACAAATTAACGGGCTTTCGGTTTATAGCTATGGCAACTACAGCTTTGGACGACCTGTAAGAATTACTGTCAGCACATCTTTGGGTCGGGCAGGAATTATTAATATTGAACGTGAAGCAGACCTCTCTGGTCCTATTCATAATAAAGGAGTTCTTGTATTGAGCGGATATCTAAGATATATGTTCGCACAGGACAAACCACTCATGATGTCAGCATCAATTACTTTTGAACAATCATATAGCGGTGTTGATGGTGATTCAGCATCATCAACAGAAATCTATGCCATATTATCATCTATTGCAAATATTCCCATCAAACAAAGTATTGCTGTAACCGGATCAGTTAATCAAAAAGGTGAGATTCAACCTATTGGAGGAGTAAATGAAAAAGTTGAAGGGTTTTATGATGTCTGCAAATCAAAACGATTAACTGGCAATCAAGGTGTTATTATCCCTCATCAGAATGCTAAAGATTTGTTTTTACGTTCCGATGTTATCGATGCTGTAAAAAAAGGTAAATTTAATATCTACCCTGTTAAAACAATAAATGAAGGTATTGAAATATTAACTGATATTCCTGCCGGTAACCACATAGCAAATAATAAATTCACAAAAAATTCGGTGATGGCAATTGTAGATGAAAAATTAAGAAATATGGCAATCACCTATAATAATTTCGGACGTGACAATAAAAATGATAACAATACAAAAAAATAAATAACACCTGAATATTTAGTTGGCGGCAGACCTTCCGGTCTGTCGCCGTATCACACAACACACGATGTCGTGCAACACGTACAAGAAATTTTTAGATTAATATAAATTCACAAAAAATTAGTAATAATTTATTTTAAAATAATCAAATGTTTTTCTTGACTTATTTCAAAAATTTTCTTCTTTTTTATTGAACAAACTTAAAACTGGAGGATGTTCGATGCGTAAAGCTAAAAAAACAACCAAGAAGAAGACAGCAAAGAAGAAAGTTACTAAAAGAAAAGTAGCTAAGAGAAAGGTTGCTAAGAAAAAAGTAGCCAAAAGAAAACCAGCTAAGAGAAAAGTTGCCAAGAAAAAGGTAGCTAAAAAGAAAACAGCTAAGAGAAAGGTTGCTAAGAAAAAAGTAGCCAAAAGAAAACCAGCTAAGAGAAAAGTTGCCAAGAAAAAAGTGGCTAAAAAGAAAACAAGATGTGCAGCTAAAACAAAAGCCGGTAAAGCATGTAAACGCTTCACCGACGGCAGAAGTAAATACTGCTCGGTACATAAGAAAAAAAGATAATATTTATTATCTCAATAAAAAAAACGGCTCGCCTTTGCGAGCCGTTTTTTTACATATAATTGTTTCTCTTAAAAATCTGCACCCAAAGAAAAGTAGTATGATGGTTTATCGGATACATAATCAAAATCCGTTGACCAGGCTAAATCATACCGTAACAACAAGAAGCCTAAATTAGCCCGCATACCAAATCCAAAGCCGGTTTTGATATCTTGAAGGTGATTTCCTCCTTCTGACGAGCCACCCTTGAAGTCATCATAAAACCACGCAGCTCCAATATCAGTAAATATCGTTCCCTGAACACGGCTGATTACTAATGGAAGCGGAAATCGCATCGCAAAATAATCAATCATCGGAAAACGGAATTCCCAATTTATCAACCCATACCTCGTGCCATTAATACCGTAGTTATCCAAACCTCTTAATGGTGTAATAACATCGGCGAAATATAAATTCTCAACTTCATAAACTTGAGCATCCAAAGTTCGGTCGCCTATCCAATTTGTTGTCCCACCCAGAAAATAAAGTTTCGGCGTCTTACCAAGAGAGGCACCGCCGGAAATGCGTAAAGCCATCGAGTAGGTTTTATCAAAATGCCAATACTTGCGATAATCAAATTCTATCGAGGTATATTGGACATCAACAGTATCCTGAGAATCAAACAAATCAATACCTTCGCTTAAAGATAATTTTGCACGACGCCCATTTACCGGACCGGTTATGCCCCAAATAATATTATCTGTAACATAAGAAAGATTACCTATTGCAATCTTTGAATTTGTATCTTCGCGAGGGTCATCAAAATCATAATATTCTCTATCTATAAATGATTGAGTTACAGAAAAATCAAGTCTTGAGAAAATTGAATAAGGACGACTGGCGAAAAACTGAAGACCATAAAATCTATCCGAGAAAAGATGATCAATATTGTTAACAGTCTCAATATAAAAGTTCTTAGTATGAAATACGCCAAAACCAAACCTGGTTCTATTTTTGTTGTTAGAGTAAAAAATCTGAATATTAGATTGGTCAATCGTATTAACTAAATCAGTAGCTATATATATTTGGTGATTGCCAAGGTAATCAGAAAATACAAAATATGAGTTTCCTCTTAGTCCAAAAAAAGTATCATACGAAAAACCGCCACCGACATAATCTGGTGTAAATTTTACTTTATATTCATTTATCTCAAATTCACCTGATTCTAAAAGAGGAGGTATTGAATCAAACGATGCTGGCTCATCAAGCGGAGTATAAACACCATCATCCCTTTCAACAATCATCACGTCAGTCATCAAAGAATCAAGCGGTGTTTTTTCTTTTTCTTCTACATAAACAAATTCATCATCATAAATACCTGTTTCTGTTACTATATCTTCATCTTTTTCCTTTTCACCATTTTCTTCAGAATCGTCAGCTGTAATTTTCCCTGAATCAGTTAAACTATCCACAACAGCATAATTATCAGACATATTAGTAGTATCAAGCAACGTGCTGTCATTAACTGATTTTATGTTATTTTCTTTATTTCTATGCTTTGCGATAATTTTATCACTGCTATCTTTTTTAAGAAGATTATATTTCCCAAGATAGTAATCAGTAAGTTGTAAAACACCATCCTCGCCCACCGGCATCAAATTATCAAGAATAAAAATATCAAAAGCACCTTGAAAAAATGCTGACATAGCAATTGAATTACCATCGGGTGCCCACGATATAGAACTAATTCCAGTCAGAATATCGGTTAATGCATAATATTTGGTTGAATCAAGATAGCCAATATAGATATTATCAATACCATTTCGATTAGAAACAAAAGCAATTTTATCACCGGACGGCGCCACTCTTGGCGATTTATTTTCACCGGGGCCAACATCTATATAAGAAATTTCAGAACTATTCAAATCAATTTTAAAAATATTATATTTACCGTAATCAAAATCACCCGGATGTAAAGAGGCAGGCTCTGAATATAAAATATTATCATTTTCAGATGATTCAATTTGCGGGTCGGTTCTATCTGACGAAAAAACCAATCCTTCCGAATTGGACAACCAGGAAGGTGATAAATCATCAAAGCGATCATTAGTTACCTGAACAACACTATCTTCTTCGAGATAGTAAATAAAGATATCACGTTTATGTCCTTCAAGAGCGGAAAAAGCTATCTTTTTTCCATCTGGTGACCATGTCGGAGTAATTAAATTATAATAATCAAATTTTTTCTTTTGATATGTTTTTCTTTCTTTCATGTCATATAGGAAAAGAGCTTCTTTCCCTTCAGACTTAGCCACAAAAACCATCTTAAGACCATCGGGTGAAAATGAAACTCCTGAAACATAAGAATGTAATGACTCAAGATCACCTGAACGCTGTGACTTAACTAACCTATCAAGACGTTCACCGTCATGGGCAGAGATTAAAACAATTTCCGTATAATCAGATTCATCTGTAAATATTGCTAATTTATCGCCATTGGATGTGAATACCGGTTTTTCATTATAATATGAGCCGTCTTCACGGGCATGAGTTAACTGTCTGGAAATTTCATCTGCTTCTTTTCTGTTTGCGATTTCCGGCCAGTATCTTCGTTTCATTTCTTTTGAAAATTCTTTCCAGAATTCCTCTTCGGTAATTCCGATAGATTCTTTTAACGCTTTGTTCATAGTGAGATAAACTTTACCTTTACGAAAAATTTTGCCTAACTTATCTTCACCATATTTATCAGCAATATATTTGATCATCGCCTGTCCCTGACGATAAGCTAAATACCCCCCCAAATACTGGGGTGGTGTCAAATACCCATTGATGGTTGCATCACGAACAAACATATCAGAATAATAATCCCAGCCATGACGCGAAGAATACTCAGCAAATCCTTCGGCAAGCCAAAGAGGCATGGCAAATAGACGTTGTCTTGAAAGTAACGATGAAAAAACATTGCCATAAAGCATATCATAGGTAACAGCATGAGTTAATTCATGATGCAATACATGGCGAAGGTTTTCATAGGAACCCGTAAAAGGAATTACAATTCTGCTTTTAAATACTTCGGTAAAACCACCAGTACCTTCGCCAATCAATGAACCAATAATATTAGTTTGTTGAAAATCATTGTGCGAATTATATACAAACACCGGAATACGTCTTTGAATTTTATAATTCAGCTCTTTGCTAACTTCAACATAGGAAGACTCCAAGACTGTTGCACTGAATTTAGCAGTTTTATAAGCATCTTCATAAAAATAAATATCAAAATGACGAGTTTGAATAAAACTCCAATCAAAATTCTTATAACGAACTTTATTTTTACCAAAATAAGTATCCTGAGCATATAAAGAAGTTACAACAAAAGTGAGGAGAATAAGCAGAAGTAAAATTACCTTCCTCATTGTATATCACTACCCTTCAGAGGTTTAATAGTTATATTTAATACGGGGACAATCCCGATTTTTCAAATTATTTAAAAAGCCTAATCATCTTCTATTCTATTAATGTCGGCTCCCAGTGATTTGAGTTTATCTTCCAATTTGTAATAACCGCGGTCTATATGGTAAATTCGAAGAATTTCAGATTTCCCGACTGCCGCAAGGCAAGCAACTACAAGACCTGCACCGGCTCTTATATCCGGAGCCATAATTTCCGCTCCGGTCAACTTCTCTACTCCCTGAATAACCGCTTTTCCTTCAGCAACATTTATATTTGCACCTAACCGCCTCATTTCCATAGTATGAACAAATCTATCTATAAAAACAGTTTCAGTGATATAAGAAGTTCCCGAAGCAATAGTAGTTGCGGCTAATAAACAGGCTTGCAAATCAGTTGGAAATCCCGGATATGGAAAAGTTGCCGCATTTACTGGTTTCAATTTTTTTGGAGCCTTGATTGATATAGCTGATTTAAATTCGTTTATAGTGCAACCCATTTCTCTAAGTTTATGGCTAACCATAGTTAATGTATCGGGGTCAATTCCGGTCACTTCAACATCTCCACCTGTTATAGCAGCTGCAAACAGGTATGTCCCTGCAATCAGGCGGTCACCAAAAACAGAATATTCAACAGGTTTTAATTTTTTAACCGGTTCAATAATTATAGTTGGCGTTCCGGCTCCTCTGATTTTTGCTCCAGCCAGATTAAGAAAATTAGCAACATCGATAATTTCCGGATCACATGCGGCATTTGTGATATAGGTTGGTTTTTTGGCTAACACTGCACCAAATATTACATTCTCAGTTCCAGTATGAGATGGTCTGTCAAAATAAATTGAACCTCCCTCAAGTTGACTTGTGCGAGCAATAACATATCCGGCTTCTTCAATAATTTCTGCTCCCATACTGGCAAATGCCTTTATATGATAATCAACCGGCCTTGCACCAATCGAACAACCACCCGGTAAAGAAACTTTTGCTTCACCCATTCTTGCTAAAAGTGGACCTAAAACCAAAAACGATGCCCGCATCTGTCGCATCAAATCATAAGGAGCTTTGTTTTCAGTTATATTCTGAGCGTTAACTGTTAGAGTTTCATTTTCCTGGTCATAATCTACAACTGCACCCAGATATTTAAGTACTTTTATTACTGTCTCAATATCTCTCAAATGCGGTACATTATGGATTACCGATGTTCCATTATCTATTAGTAAAGTTGCAACAATTATTGGCAAGGCAGCATTTTTTGAACCATCAGCCCTAACAGAGCCTTCCAGACGATTATTACCATTTATGATATATTTATCCATCCTATCCTTTCAATATTTTGACAAATTAAATCTATAAAAGATTAATCTATTTCTTATTCAATATTGGTGAATTTTCTTGTAAAAGGAAAGTTAAAAGAACCGGAATGCGATAAATTGACTTATAAAATTTCAATAGCTTTTTCTTCTGACAGCATACTTTTACGGACTCGCCCAAAAAAATCAATTGCTTCGTTATTACAATAGTCTGGAATTGTCCAAGGTAGCCGGCGGAAAGTATTTCTGGAGTAAATAAGCTGAATTTCCGCATAAACACCCTCGCCCAGATAGACATTACAATTGCTTTCCCGATGCGTCGCTATAACCAAATTATCAGGAGTTAAAATGCAGGGATCAATATTGACCGTGCGAAATAGGAAATCACCAATCTGGTCGGCAAAATTTGGTTCAATCTTATTGCAGATATTTTTTAACGAAGCGAGAGAATTCCGATTGACAGTTTTTTCAAAAGAGATAAAACGCCTGATAAGATTTTCTCCCATCTCTTCCCGATACTGTTTTGTTTCGGAAGTTTCAATCTCCATCGTCTCAAATTCTACCCTGCCAAATTTATTTTCCAGTACTTTGACCGCATCTACCAATCCATCCATCGATGAATATATAATTGAACAAATCAATTTTCCTGGTGCGGGTATTTGTTTTCTTGCCATACAAATATGTATGGTATTAAAATAAAAAAAATCAACAAAAAGGTCATTCAACTATGACAAAATTTATCATAACCACAGTTTCCTATCAAGTGTACGGTATTGTATAGCTTCTGCTACATGACCTAATTGAATTTTTTCTGATTCTGCCAAATCGGCAATAGTCCGCGATACTTTTAAAATTCTATCATAAGCCCGGGCAGAAAGCCCTTGTTTTGAAATTGCCATTGACAATAGGGATTGTGACTTATCATCTATTTTGCAGTACTTTCTGGTATCTTTTGATTCCATA
>JAYEHE010000272.1:0-2680 GCA_034659415.1 Candidatus Zixiibacteriota bacterium
CTGGAATCTTACGACCATTGGCACAATCCGGAACATATTTTTTCTTATGCTCTTCATTGGCATAATAAACTATCGGATGGGTTGCCAGCTCACCAACAGCTGTAAGCAGACCAACCGCCGCATCATAATAACAGAGTTCTTCTACGAGAGTAGTGTACTCAAGAAAAGATTTTCCCTGTCCTTCGTATTTCTTCGGTATGCAATACCCGATAAATCCAGCCGCACCAATTTTTTTATATAAATCGTGCGGGAATTTTCTCGGTTCCCCCATTTGGTCGAGTTCTTCGGAAATGGGAATAATTTCTTTCTCAGCAAATGCTTTTACTTCATCCCTGACCGCTTGTTGACACGGATCTACATTTTTCTTCATTTTTCCTCCACTGACTCCTTATTATTTCATTTTAAGCATATTATTACATTATTTGTTCATCAGATTTTTTTTGAGCTACTGCCTGTTTGACATATTCTACAGATTCAACTGTTGAGGTGCCTGGAGTAAAAATTTTATTTATCCCAAGTTTTTCAAGCTCAGCAATATCTTCATCGGGGATTATCCCTCCCCCAAATAGAATAATATCATCCGCCCCTTGATCTTTCATCCTGTCCAATATTGCCGGAAACAAAGTCATGTGGGCACCGGATAAAATAGAGATACCAATAGCATCCACATCTTCCTGAATAGCCGCATTGACAATCATCTCAGGGGTCTGTCTCAAACCAGTATAAATTACTTCCATGCCGGCATCCCTAAAAGCGGCGGCAATAACTTTAATTCCACGATCATGCCCATCAAGTCCGGGCTTGGCTAATAACACTCTAATATTTTTTTCTGTCATACGCTCAATTTATTTTCTATTTATTTAATTTACCAACATTTACGACACACTCATAGCGGCAGAGGTTTCGACATACTCACCCCAGGTATCACGCAACACATCGCACATCTCACCCACCGATACATACGCCCGGGAACAATCCATAATCGCCTCAAAAGTGTTCCCGTCGGATAAGGCTACTTTACGAAGATTTTCCAACGTTGTTTTTACAGCGTCATTATCCCGCTCCGCTTTTATTTTTTTACAAAACGCTACTTGTTCTTTTTCAACATTCCTGTCAATTCTCAAAACTGGTATATCAATTTTTTCATTTTCTATCACAAAATCATTCACGCCGACAACTTTGCGGTCATTTTTTTCTATCTCCTGTTGGTAGCTGTATGCAGACCGAGCCAGTTCGCGCTGGAAATAACCATCTTCAATGCACTGCAACACGCCGCCCCGTCGTTCGATTTCAGCAAAATATGATTCGGCTTCTTCTTCCATTTTATCTGTAAGAGCTTCCACAAACCAGGAACCACCTAACGGGTCAACTGTATTAGCCGCACCGGATTCATAAGCGATTATCTGCTGAGTGCGAAGAGCTATTGTTACTGCTTTCTCACTGGGAAGAGCCAATGTTTCATCCATCGAATTAGTATGCAAAGATTGAGTACCGCCCAAAACTCCGGATAAAGCCTGAAGAGCTACCCGTGCAATATTGATTTCCGGCTGTTGAGCCGTCAAAGAACATCCGGCAGTTTGCGTATGGAACCTGAGTTTCCAACTCTTCTCATCTTTGGCACCATATTTATCCCGCATATGACGCGCCCAAATTCTCCGTGCCGCTCTATATTTGGCAATCTCTTCAAAAAAATCAGAATGAGCATTAAAGAAATGCGACAAACGAGGTGCAAAATCATCAACATTCATTCCAGCTTCAATGGCTGATTCTACATAACAGAAACCATCAGCTAAAGTAAAAGCTAATTCCTGAACCGCAGTTGCTCCTGCTTCACGAATATGATAACCAGAAATCGAGATTGTATTCCACTGAGGAACATTGTGACAGCAATAATCCATCATATCGGTTATCAATCTAATCGAAGGTTTGGGAGGGAAAATAAATTCTTTCTGAGCTATATATTCTTTGAGAATATCATTTTGCAGAGTTCCACGAACCTTTTCAAAAGGTACACCCTGTTTTTCAGCAACACAAAGATACATCGCCAATAGAATCGAAGCCGGCGAATTTATTGTCATCGAGGTTGACACTGAAGCTAAATCTATTTCATCAAAAATAATTTCCATATCCGCCAGAGTATCTACTGCCACCCCACATTTACCAACTTCACCTAAAGAACGGGAATGATCGCTATCATAACCCATCAGAGTCGGAAGGTCAAATGCTGTCGATAAACCACCACCGCCTTCTTTAAGAATCAGCTTAAAGCGCTCATTGGTTTGTTTAGGCGTTCCCATTCCAGCAAATTGTCGCATTGTCCAAAGTCTGCTCCGGTAAAGCGTATGATGCACACCTCGGGTATAAGGAAACTGACCGGGGTAATTAATATTTTCATCAAAATAATTATCTTTTTCAGAATTTTTGACTGAATCGGGGGTGTAAAGCTCATCAATATCTAAACCCGAAACAGTAAAAAAGCGTGGCATAGATTTTTTTGAGCGATATTTTGATGCTTTTTCATCCCATTGTTCAAGACCGTTTTTAAGTTGTTCCAGAAATTTCTTGCTGTACATAAAAATTCTCCATCTAAATAATTTGATAATTTAACCAAATAATTTCTGAAAATCAATAGCAGATGGTTGTTTTTTATACAAAAAACAGAGATAAAATTAAGGGTTTC
>JAYEHE010000273.1:0-2680 GCA_034659415.1 Candidatus Zixiibacteriota bacterium
CGGAGCCGCCATTGAAGTTCCCCCTTTTACACCAAATCCTCCATTGATTACAGAAGAATAAATATTTATTCCTGAAGCAATAACATTTGGTTTGATTGCACCGTTACAATCGGATGGTCCCCGGGATGAGCTACTTGCAAGTTGGGAATCTGCCGGATTAATACTTCCAATTGCAAAACAATCCAAAGAATCCAAAGCACGATTGCCAGGATTTCGCATGGAAGCAGGCGCTGAGCCCTCGTTCCCCGCCGCAAAAATATTTACAATTCCCAGAGCCTCGATATTATCAATCATACTATAATATAAATCTTCGCACCCAACATCAGGAACTGCCCAACTATGGTTGATAACATCAGGAATATCACCAACAGAGTTTAAATCACCATCCGGATTTGACGCCCATTCAAAAGCATCAATTAATGACACCGTTGCTATATCAACAACTCCGGCGGAAATCCAATTCGCTTCGGGAGCTACTCCGATAGCAACCGAGTTCACTGAATCAAAACCAACCATCGTCCCCATCGTATGAGTGCCATGACTTATATTAAAATCACCGGGGTTGTTAGCATCAATCGAATTAAAAGAATGTGGAAACGGTTCGTTATTTTTAGGATCAAACCAAGCCGCGACTGAGTCACCATCAAGCCCTTTCCATTTACTTGCCAATGCGGGATGGGAACCCTCGACACCGGTATCAAACGAGCAAACAATTCTCCCTTTGCCAGTGAAACCTGCTGTCCAGGCTTCGGGAGCTTTAATGATTTTTAAACTATTCAACACAGAATCAGCAGTAAATATTTCCAGATTAGAAATTGAACTTGATATTGGCGTAATTAAAGCAGGCTTTATAGGCATAATAATTTCTTCAACATCAGACCTTAAAGAAAACAGATAAATTTCTTCTTTGGTCATCTCGGCTTCGATAACATTTACTAACCAGTGCTGTTTTATATTTGATACTTTTCTTTGCTTGGTTAATGATTTTAAATCTTTATAGATATTTTTCTGTGATTGAGCATGTAATGCCTTTAATTTGGAAACACCATAACGATAACGGTTGCCAAAAGACTTTGAAGATGAAAGTGTTGCTTTTTTAAATGTTTTGGATTCGACAGCATCAGGAAGTTTAATCCAGACATGAATTTTCTCCTGATTATCAACATCATTTAGAATTTTTTGTAATTTTGTACCCAGATTTGAGCTGTTTATATTAGTTGTTAGAAAAAACATGAGAATAATCAAAAAACTCTTCATTATTAAGAACCCTATCATTATTTAAGATAATTTTACAATTTCATTACGCATAACTCTTAAACTTAACGAGTTTCTTAAATGTTTCCAATAAAATAACTAAAATTGATGTTTATTTTTTTTATAATATTGTTAAATTCATATAACTAATTAATTGATTATATGGAGGATTTTATGAAAAACATTAAAGAACTTAGCAGGGATACTTTGGAAGCGATGCTTGAGGATTTTGCCAAAAACTGGCTGGCTCATGATGGATTATGGTTTCAGGCAGCTGAAAAGAGCCACGGAATTGAAGAAGCTATCAGGCTTGATACAGAAGCGTGGAAGAAGTTTACTGTAATTGAGGCAAAACGGATAATGAAACTTCATGAAATTGGTGAGAATAGCGGTCTGGAAGGATTAAAAAAAGCTCTTGGTTTTAGATTATATGCTGTTTTAAATGAACAGGTAATAGGTAATGAAACTGAAAACTCTTTTGAATTTTATATGGTTGATTGCAGAGTACAATCAGCCCGAAAAAGAAAAAATATGACTCTATTCCCTTGTAAATCGGTCGGATTGGTGGAATACGCCGGATTTGCCAGTACTATAGATTCAAGAATAAAAACTGAATGTCTCGGATGTCCCCCCGATGAAAACGCCGGTAAAGATTTTTATTGCGGCTGGAGATTCAGACTGGAAAAATAATTCAAACTTGTGATAAAGTCTGAAAGAATCCATTGTAATGTGTGTCTTTTGAATCTTCAGATTCAAAAGACAATAAGGTGAATTTAAAAATTCACCATTCACAAAATTCTTAGTACGAATTATAATCTAACTGCTAAATTCTTTTTATGGATTTGGGTTTGATTTAAAAAACTCGATGGTTCGTTTTAATCCCTCAGTAAAATCAATTTTGCCATTATATCCGAATTTTTTGATTTTATCAATCGTTGCATAAGAATGTTTGATATCCCCCGCTCTTTCATCCGTATAGATAGCATCGGTATCAACTTTGAGTATTTCTTTGATTTTATCAATCAAATCATTGAGAGTAAATTGTCCTCCACAGGCAACATTAAAACTATCCCCTACCATCTTTTCGTTGGTAGCTGCCAAAATGTTAGCCTCGATACAATTCTGAATATAGGTGAAATCTCTTGATTGTAAGCCATCGCCAAACACAGTCGGTTTTTCACCTTTCATTAAGCAGGCAATAAATTTTGGAATAACCGCCGCATAATCAGATTTTGGGTTCTGGCGAGGACCAAAAATATTAAAATATCTTAAACATACCGTTGGCAAACCATATAAGCGATAAAAAACATTAAAATAATATTCGCCGGTAATTTTATTAACGGCATAGGGCGAGAGCGGTGATGGAGTCATCTTTTCATGTTTGGGTAATTCTTCCGATTCACCATAAACAGACGATGAAGAAGCT
>JAYEHE010000274.1:0-2638 GCA_034659415.1 Candidatus Zixiibacteriota bacterium
GATGGAAATTTGACCATGAAATTTTTAAGTAAATTATATGAATATTCTTCTAAATTTTTCATATTAATATAAAGTCTCTCCTGGGTTTAAGATTTCAAGTTCTGGCGATCCTATTGTTTTAACAAGGATAGGATTAGGTCCAGTATAATATCTTTCCCATCCGTCTACTTCCCCACTACTGTCATGAGTATATGTTTTAGTCATCCATTTCAAATCTTGCAAATCCCCCATTGTATATTGTTCTTGATTAGCTGATGAAGAACAATTCATAATTCTAGGTAACAAATTATTTTCAATTTCGGCTTTAAGTTTTAATTGTCTGGTTATTCGTTTAAGTTCATTTTGTTGATTCATCTTAATCTCCTATTGATTATGCCGCAACCATTCTAGTGACGGCAACAATATGACCAACATCGTTTCTGATGGCCGTTGAACCAGTATCGGGTGCGTATGTGTGAGTTCTACCGGGAACTGACGAGAGAACCATTCCGGATACAATGCAAGGGGTACCATCAGTAGGGAGTCCGGTCACTTCCCCTGTGGATCTTGTTACGACTGGAATCCCTGCAATCATTTCCCCTGTCAAGGTTTCCATTGTTGAAACTCTAGCAATAGTGCCAGATGGTTCGATTGTCGTTCTGCTACCATCTACGTGCTGAAATACAATGGCATGTGGTGTGAGGTTAATCATATTATTCCTCCCCTGCGTCAAGCCATGCGTCAAACATAGTAAAAACCCCGTTTGTGGTATTTTCTTCAAGCTGCGACCAGTGTCCAATATAGTCACCATGACGGTCGAAAAACTCATCTTCTTTTCTGGTGACAACAGGCCGTGGTCCACCTTCGTAAAACGGTTCAAACTCAAACCGCTCTGGCAATAGGTCAGCCATGGCGAGTGAAAACCCTTCTTCTGCCGTCAGCCTAGTTTCCATGCACTCCTGTTGTTCAGAGGTCATCGCCATCAGTTCCTTAAGCCTCCGATGCATTGATCTACAGCTTTCTTCTGATACAAAACACCCAGTATCTCTGTCACTATCATGCCATTGGCTCATAATTTTCTCCCCTTTGTGTTGTTATTTAACTTAAGTACATAATAACTCATTCAATGGAGAAAGTAAACAAAAAAATGCACTTCCCATAAAGAAAAGTGCATTTTTAATTTCTAATTTTTAGCAGATTCTATGCATAAATAGTTTCTTTAAACGTCCCAAATTTAATCATTAGATTCCCTCCTTATTTAAATACTCCACCGAAAAAATCATCCAAAGTATTACCATTTGTTTTGCTTGGTTTGTTTGTTTTGCTTGTTTTAAAATTAGCATACCTATCAGATTCACATTGTTCACACAAGTAGCTGATATTTTTTCTAAGTTTAGCTAATTTAATTTCACCTAAATATAATTGACAAGCAGAACAATATATTTTCTTTGAAGCCATAACTACTACTCTAATCCCTCAAATCTGAAGTTTTAAATCATTTTCTGGATTTGGAAAAACAATATTTGATTTTCCATCCAAACTCCAAATAGCATACTCATAACTCTTTCTGCCACTTTTGGAAGTATGGACTATAGAACCTTTTACTGGATAAGTTACTTCATCACCATTAGAATTATGTAACACAATTCTAATATTTTTCACAGGATTTCCATTACAAGTATATTTTTTATTAGGGTCAATCATCATATTCTCCTTCTATGGGTTTAATATTTCTTTGTGAGTTTATCACCAAGTTCAGATAATCCTTTATTAAAATGTTTATCTTGAGTATATTATATAATAAACAAATCCAAAAGTAAAGTAAGAAGTTATGCAATTAATGCCAGCAGTATTGACATTGTTTGGCATGACTAAATCTGTTGTGTGTAAATCAAAAACAGCTAAAGTTAAGAGTTAATATAAAGAGCCCTTACCAATTTCTTAGTAAGGGCTCACTATCATGTAGCATCTGGTTTATAATGTGTTCTGTCTGAACAAGTAATTTCTCCAAACGTGGGAGTATACCATGGATATGGTTGTGGTGTGTTTGGATTAGTTGGAGAACAGGGTTCCTTTGCTTTTTCACCAAATAACTCAATTAGTTTTGAATGCAATTCCCTTGCTTCTTCCTCAGACAGTTCTACTTCTTTTTCATTTAATTCAAAAATAAAATTAATTCTCATAACTCTTTCTCCATTTGTTTATATTTCCATTTCCAAGCCCATTGACCAATATCATAAATAAAATATGATTTACCTTTGCGCTGTACTTTTTGTAACCAGACTTTATGCATTCCAGACATTCTTCCTTTAGTAGGTACGCGTACAGGATACCAAGCAAACCACGTGTGCCATTGTCTTTTTAATCTACTTTTAGCTTTAGGTTTCCTAACTCTCCAAATCAAAACAAATCTCCCATTGGCATTGTATCATGAAATATTGCTACAAGTAAACCTTTTTTCTTAGCAATATTAATCATATGATTAGTACCTTTACTTTTGCCATCCCATATAGCAATCAAAGCATCGGCATTATTAGCCATCTCTTCATTACGAACATATCCCGCTCTTTTTCCATATTTGTTCCAATTAGCAGGAAATTTAAGAAGAGGAATATAATTCTGCTCAGCATATTCTTCACCTAATTTGTCAACACCTTTT
>JAYEHE010000275.1:0-2592 GCA_034659415.1 Candidatus Zixiibacteriota bacterium
GCAGATAACGCAATAAGTGTTCATAACAACATCTTTCCTTGCCTCGGTATCCAACAAGAATTGCTTTTCTGTTTTTAATTTTTTGGGGAATATCAGCTAATAAATTATCTATCTGATCGTAACTGATTCTTTTAGATTCATCTTCATAATAAATAATTTGATTATCATCCTGATAGACAGACAAAAACATTCCGTCATAATTTGGAAGAACTAATAGCTCAGGATTTTTATTTGAAATTATATTAAAATTATCATCGGTTTTATTTTCGGTAATTTTTAATTTATTGGTTATTGAAGTGTTTGGCGTCGCCCCTCTGTACACAATTGAAGTTTCTAATACTTTTTCAATCTGCCGATAATTAAAATAACATTCTTTTGAATCATAAATTTTAAATGGTTCATGATTACATATCCGAATATCTTTATTGCAAATTGAGCATTCAGCCTTATAAAATGTAAATCCTATTGAGCATTCTTTGTAAACACCTCCATCGATATTTTTCTTTAATGTTTCGCTAAAATCAGAATTTTTCAACCAGTAGAAATATGTTTTAATCCAATACCGATTATTTTTAATTTCAATTTCAGAATGAAAGTTTCTACCGATAGGTAGTTTGTCTTTGCGATGTCCAATCATAACAGGAGAATCAATAAGTAATTGTGACAGATGTTCAAATTCTTCAAAAGGAAACCTACCGCCAAAACTATTTACTTCATCGGAGACAATATACATCGCCCGAATATAAACCTGTTCTTGGTTTAATTTTTCAGGCGGATTTATTTGCCTGTTTATTATATCAATATATTCTTTAAGGTTTACAAATTGGTCTGGTTCAGCTAATCTTGCTTTGATTCTGGCAGTTCTTGCCTGCATAATTCCTCCAAAACAGTATTTTACTATAATTTCAATTTCAGATTCACCCGAATATCAATAGTTTTTTTGTGCAAATCATTGCTAAAACCACCCATGAACAACAAACTATTATTTGCGTATCCTGCTTATGTTCAACAAGTTACATTCTGTGGGCTGTCTGGCACAACCTTTGCTTTTATAGTAGTAGAATCTTTAGAAAGTTGAGGACAAAATGAATGTATATCAGAAAGATAGAAGCCAACCTTTTAAATGGCTCTTAGCGATAGTGGTTTTTATTCTGGCAATGACTTTTACTATGGATGAAGCAGAAGGGTTTTACCTGCCACAATCAATGCAAAACAGAGTTACAACTGTTCAAGAAACAATTGATATGGATGCAGTCGAAGAATTTGATTATATCAATTCAGATGTTACAGAAATTGGTTCAAATACATATTCTGATAATAACCCGCCGATAACTCCGGTACCGGAACCTTCTACAATAATTATTATGGCTATTGGTATTGGTGCTTTAAGAGTTGCCCGTAAAGTTCGAAGTGCTACAAAATAATTTTATCTAAATTTTCCGATTCTCGGTTGAATTGCAACCGCATCTTTTTTTCTTAAATTCCAAACGGCTAATGATAAAGCCATCAATGAATCAAATTCATTATTTTTATCCCATCGAGCTTGCCGAAGTTCGTCTTCCAATGACCAGATCTTTCCATCTCCATCAGCAAGTTCCCATCGCTTATAAAAAACTCTGTTTTGAGCATGTAATAATTCCAGATTTGTTAGAAGCTCAGCTTTTGTTGATGGCGTAAATATCACCGCTTCGGGATTATATTCTTTTAACTGTTCAACAACAACATCACCCAATCCGGTAGCGTCAATAATCAACCGTCCCGGAAATTTCTTTTGGCGTGCTTTGATTTTTTCTATAATAACCGCCCAATCAAACATTTTAAAACGCTCCAGAGCAACAACATAAGCACAGTTATTTATAATTTTTACTG
This sequence comes from Candidatus Zixiibacteriota bacterium, assembly GCA_034659415.1. Classification (GTDB taxonomy): domain Bacteria; phylum Zixibacteria; class MSB-5A5; order GN15; family FEB-12; genus QNAD01. Next base: position 1,870 of record JAYEHE010000275.1, read on the forward strand.
TCACGCCTACGGTGGCTGTTTTTTTTCGAGCTAAATCCCATCCGGTCATATAATAAGGGATTTGAAATGGAGATTTATTTGAAGAGTTTCTATTTAAGTGTTGATAGCCATCTAAGGCTATATCAATATAATTTCCTTTTAATATTTCTCCACCCGTATCCGCAAACTGCCCCATAATATTTTGTTGAATTCTTTTATCAGAAAAGTATTTCAGTCGTTCGCTTAAGAAATCTTTTGAGATATATTTATTTTCTCTGCTATCACCTGACTGGAGATATCCTTTTCGTTTTCCGAACTTAAGTTCATTGGCTCTTTTATAGAACCAATTTTTTCCATTTGGCGTACTGACTAAATCAAGTTTTCCCTCTCTATCTGCAAGACGCATCAAAATTATCTCTTCGACCACATATTCAGGATTTGTCTCAAAAGCAACCTCGTCAAAAATAAAAAGGTCATAATCGTTACCCAGCAAATACTCCCCTCTATTTTGTGTAGAACGAGCTTCAATTATTGCTCCATTTGAAAATTGTATATGTGGATAAGGTGTTTTAAGATGTGATTTCACCAATAAAGAAAGCAAATCAGAACTATTTATAAAACGAATCACCTGATTAAAAATTATGTTAGCTTGATCTTGGGTAATCGATGCGGTCACAATTCGATATTTTCCAGAAAAATCGAATTTTATTTTTCTCAGACGGAAAAGAGCATGGTGAATAATTT
>JAYEHE010000276.1:0-2590 GCA_034659415.1 Candidatus Zixiibacteriota bacterium
TGTTTCAGGTGGAGGAGTTTCAGCTACATCAATTGTAAATTGGAATGGTTGTTGTACTTTATCATTACCGGTAAATACCGGAAGATAATAAACTGCCGGACCGGGTAGTTTGGTCCAATCCACAACAGGGTTTTCATTACCATCTCCACAATCAACCCATTCACTACCATCAGCAATAATATAATTATCACAAACGACCGGGTCTTCATATAGAACCAAGCCTACTTCTTCCAAACCGGGTACGGTACCGCAATAACTTAAATTTATATCATTTAAAGCATAAGGTGCTTCAAAGACATACCAGACAGCGTTCCAGTCCAATACTCCCGGACAGTCAACTGTAGCAGCTTCGGTGGTGCCATCAACCGCAATTGGGAAAGGACCATTAATCTGTTCGGCGTATTGCCAGGTATCGTTATCCGGAGCAAGCGGACACGGGTTATCAATACAATTTAGACCTTGAGCCCAATTACCTCCTAAGGCATCGCAATCAGTTTCGGTCATATCATCTTCACAATCCGGAGCTGCCGGATCTCCAAAACAACACCGTCCGGTCGGTACCGCAGCATCATTTACAGATATGGCATCAATTGAGAACTGAGCACCGTCATAGCCATAATAACGGAAGCCTATTTTAACGTCAGAATATGATGTATAGGCAGTAAGCGGGACATTTACCTGATACCAAACCCAGTTATCAAAAACACCAAACATGCTTTCGTCCCAGATTTTAGTATCAAAATTAGCACCACCATCGGTTGAGACCCAAACTTCGAGGTCGCAGTTATTTTCCGGATCGACAGACCAGTAATAACTACCTAACCAGGCAAAAGTGAGGACCCAATCAGTCCCTCCGGTAGTCAGGTCAAGTGAGGGGGTTATCAGCCATTCATCCTGAGTTCCGGTAAAACCTGCATCATAAAAACAACTAGCGTTATATGAGCCTTCAAATGGACTTTCATTGTCTATTTCCCATGTATAAGAATTGTTGACAACTGTAGTCCATCCTGTTGGAGGAACTAAGCCACTTTCAAATCCTTCCAGAAATAGATCTACGTTAGGATCGAATAATTTTTGTACAGCTTCTCCCGAAGTTCGAGGGTTGCTCCTCAAATCTTGCGTGTATTTTAATGTTGTAAGCGGGAGTATTAAACTTTGTTCTTCTTTCATGTCCAACTCTTCTTGAGTCGGTTCATACGGTCCAACTAGCCCTGATGGGTCAGGCAAAGTGTGAACCGGTGCTAATTCAGCTTTCAATTCCATGTTGGCATTATCATCGAGTGCGTTTTGAACAGCTTTCATAGAGTGAGGTCTTGGTAGGGGTTTTTCGTCGGTAGCAATCGAAAAACTGATTCCTAATAATGCAACCGAGAAAAGCATCAGGCAAAATATTAAATATTTTCTCATAATATTCCTCTTATCCATGGTTTACTTATTCTAAAACTTGCAATAAAATACAACTCTTATTATATCAGTAGATTACCTCCATAGTTTAAAGGTTTAATTTTAATTAATTCAAAGACCTGTACAAAACTTAACAATATACTTCATTAATTAAGCTACATAAAATAATTAAAAAGATATTTAGTTGTCGTCCTTAAAGTTATTATACTATGTGATGCATGTACTGTCAAGCATAAAAGAAGCACCGTGCACACTCAAACCTAACAAAATTTAAAAAATAGAATATAGTCTATCACCTGTGATATTAATTGGTCAAAAAAGAATAAATAAAATATATTAAGAAGTGTCGTGGAAATTACACCAAGAATATCATTGGATAAAATAAATGACTACTCACTTTTTATGAAAGTGTCAAGTCTGTCCGTCCACGTACATATAAGAGACACTTTTATTCATCATAAACTCTTTCTTACATGTTCACATACTGGTTTAAATTATGATATCTTAGTTTTTTGAAAATGAAATTTGGGTTGTATATCATGCTGCGTTTTCTATTACCCAATTGATGAACTCGTCTCGCAACCCCCGCTTAATTATACGACCACCTAAATTTTCCATAAAACTAAACGGCTTAACGTATGTGGCATTTACACTTAACCCATTCAAAACAAAGTTCGAAGCTATTAGTTTTAGTATTCTTGCCTTATCTTCCGGATCAGACTTTAAGTAATTAGAGAACAAACGGTTAGAAAGTTCGAGGATTTTGCAACCATCTTCATAGTAATTCAAGTTTATCTTTTGACTCTGCTTAAGATTTGATTCTATATCAATTAACTGACTTTTATATTCATTCTCTTTTAGTTTAAATATTTCATTTTCAATATCACCATCAATGCGAAGCATCCTTCTCTTGTTCTTTACTTTAACAAACACTTCTGACGACATACACTCTAACCTTATTACCAAATTGAATTTTCGGGTCTTTCATAATGTATTCCCAACATAAGTTGAGATTACATTACATTTTTGTTGTATATAAGTCTACGGACTATGAGTCACATACAGCTTATCTAACGATTTTGATTAAATCAGTAAATGCGTAGATTTTATTACGTTCTTTTTGAGGGTATATATCTTTGATTATATCAAACTCAATGAACTTATCTATTAGATTATAAAGAGTTTG
>JAYEHE010000277.1:0-2587 GCA_034659415.1 Candidatus Zixiibacteriota bacterium
ATAATATACATACTTCCCCTTTTTTACTTCGGGAGTCATTGAACATCCACACTTGCCACACTTAATCAGACCTGCAAGAACAAGTTTACGTTTAGTCTCTTTAGGATGGTTTGCAAGTTTAAAAACCTCTTGAACTTTATCATATAATTTTTTTGAAATTATAGGTGTATGTTTTCCAAAATATTTTTTTCCCTTCCAAATAAACTCGCCAAAATATATTGGGTTTTTTAAAATGCGATGCACACCAGCTTTATTGATTATCATAGAGTTACGTGAGAATAATCCTGACTCTTTTGCTTTGATTGCCAAACCATTTAATGAATAGTTGCCAGAGGCATACCATTCAAATAGCCGATGAATAAATTGACCTTTATGTGGATCTGGTTCAATGCGATGTGTTTCCTTGTTATTGATATAACCAATAGGTGCTCTTGAGGGATATTCACCTTGTTCGGCTTTCTCTATTTGTCCTTTTTTCACTTCCTCGGAAAGGTTATCTATATAATTTTTAGCCATCAAAACTTTAATACCGTGTAAGAATTTTTCCGATGATTTGGAATCTGATGATAATATAAAATTTTCCTTAACAAAATGAATTTCTACGTCAAGTTCGTCTAATGTTACCCAATCCCTAATATTTCGATATAATCGATCAGTTTTCTCGACAAGGATTACTTTCTTCTTTGGATATTTATATAAATGAGAAAGCATCTTTGAAAATCCAGTTCGCCCAATTACTTTGGCTGTTTCAACATCTATAAACTCTTTTTCAATACTATATTTAGTATCAGTAGCATATTTTCGTAGTAATTTCAGCTGTGAAGGAATTGAGAATCCTTCTTTTTCCTGTTCTTTAGAAGAGACTCTTGCGTATATGACACATTTCATAACTATTTACTTTTTTCTTTTAAGAGCTTTTTGATATGATGAGTTTGAATCTTATTGGGATTATTGCGTCCATTAAGCCATCTACTCACTGTTATAAAGGCTACTCCCAACATATCAGCCAACTCCATCTGAGTTATCCTATTATCGAGCCTATAATTTTCAAGGTCCTTAATTAATCTATTCATATATTCATCATATAACATATTAATACATATGTCAAGCTTTCTTTGATTTGATATAATCTTCCAAGTCAGCTAATGAAAATTGTTTGCTATCAATATTTTTCTTCTCACTAAAATCAATATTATTAATTACTTCACTAATTCTTGAGTCGTCCAATGTTCCGTAGCTTCTTAATGTTGTTGTTACTGATTCATGTCCAAAATTTTGGCTTAAAGCTTTAAACTCTTCGGGGGTTTTAGCTAATCTGAGGGCATACTGACAAGCTGCGTGACGGAATGAATGGGGATTGAAGTAGGATAATCCAGCATTTGTAGTCCTTAATTTTAATATATTTCGAATACTATTACTATTTGACCAAAATTCCTGTGAAATACCATTTGCTTCAAAAGAATATCCCTCTTCAACCTGTGATACTTGAGTTTTTGGAAAGAGAGGGTCTGAAGGTCCAAATTTCAGTTTCGTGATTAAATAATTTACCCATTCTTTTAATATTACAACCAGTTCTTCATCAAATTGTAATATCCATGTTGTAATAACCTTACCACCTTTTGTGTGAACACCCAATCTTGGGTCTTGATTGACAACCAACTTTTCAATATCGATACAACCCAGACTCAAACTACAAAGAGCTTTATATCGTATTCCAGTAAGAAACATAAATGCTATTAAAGATTGATCACGTCTGTCTATATCATTTTTAATTGAAATAGATAAAACCAACTCTTTAACTTGCCCTATTGAAGGAAACTTCTTTGGTCTTGTGGATAGTGCATCATGCACAGCCTTTCTATTAAGAGAGAGATAAGAAACAGCATCTAAGCTAATTCTTGATTTATACCCGGATTGAGTAGCTAACCAAGAAAAGAATGAATTCAAATGACGCAAATAATGATATTTGGTAGTATTTGAAAGGTTTTTGCCATTATTTCTTTTTTCATTCAACCATTTCTTAAAACCTGTTGCTTGTCTCTCTGAGAATGTTTTGAAATCCTTATAGCCAGTTGATTCTTCGAACTGATGAATAGCTCTCTCAATCACTACAATGGTTTGTTCTGAGTTACCTTTTGCACCTCGTAACCATTTAAAATACTGTCTTTTTATCTTTTCATTCGTATAGTTTGCCATTGGTTTTTACTCCTTCGTTTTGTCAGTGTTTAGGCAAGGGGTTGAAATATCCTTCAATCTCTCATTCCCTTGCTGGAATTTCATATTCCAAGGAGTGCTAATAATTGAATTTGTTGATGCAAATCGACTAATTTCAGTACTACATTCAGGACAGAATCCCTTGATAATTAGTAATAGAGCATTCTTACCAACTTTCTTATCTGTATTTATTATTATAATTGTATCGGATTTGGGCACTACACCGACTTTACACTTAACACAATATATTTCATTCTCATTTAATTTATTCTTAGTTGATTTCTGTTTTGCTTTAAGATATTCTCTAATTTTTGATCCAAGAAATAATAAAGGAAAATCATCTTCTTTAATTGGCTCTAAACCATTTTTACGC
>JAYEHE010000278.1:0-2571 GCA_034659415.1 Candidatus Zixiibacteriota bacterium
CATTCCACTTGCCACAAGCCAATTCTGTCCATTTGTTAAATCCCATTCTTTAAATTGACTTGTTGCATCATTATGTTCTAAAGTTGTGATGTGAATTCCGGCAAGATTGTATATCTTTATATTTGCTCTTTCAGGCAAGTGTGTGAATGTTATATATTCTCCTAATTCTGCAGAATTATGTGCATAGTATGGATTTGGATATACATTTATTTTTTTGACTGATTCTTTTGCTAATTCTATATCATCTATAGTTGGTGCTATTGTTGTAAAAATATATTTATCATCTTTTGTGAATGGCTTATTTGTGATAAACCATACTTTATTTCCAATTGGAGGACCACCAAGATATACTGTAAATAACATTGCTGTTACCATAGGATATTGCTGATCTCCTGTTCCACCATCCCAAGTATTATTTGCTGAAGTCAACAATGAGTTTTCAGAAATATAAGTTGCATCATTAACAGGAGCATAACTTATCTCATTTCCTGACACATCATATCCCTGCCAGCAATAAATTGGTTCATAAGATGATGCTCCATAAATAGGACCAACCCAATAAGAACCATTATTGTTCCAAGTTCCACCTGCATCTGTATCCCAAAAACCAGCAAATAATCTATTCGTATCTCCGGCAACTGTATGACGATATACTGAAAAAGGTGCATAATATGCAGAGCCATCTGTGGAATCAAAATGTACTTCTTCACTTAAATAATCCCAAGTCAATGAAGTTTCACTGAAATCAATTTCTATATCATCACTTCCCCAATATCCAAATCTATCCCAATCTCGTGCATAAGGAGGTTGATTAACAGCACCTGCTCTATTTGATAACAAATAACCCGTAGAACCTAAACTTGGTCCGCCAATATTTACTTCACTAAATGCAGTCACACCCTCATCAACAATATTATCACTTGCATCTGTTTCATATACTTTTGACAGACCTTTATTCGGACCTGATACTTTTACTTGCAATCCATCAAATATTGGCATATCGTCTAATTCAAAATCATCTCTTATTTCCTGTTTTGATACTACTATTGAATCTTTTGTTGTGTTTATTATATTCCATAAAATTGCTGTTGTATCACTATTATCTGTAAAATATATTTCATATTCATCGCCTGTGGTTTCAGTAGGATTTATTACTTTTATTTCTACATTCCCTTCGCCTCCACCTTCTATATGTATAACTCCGATAGTATCAGAAACAGAATAACTAAGCGAATCACCGGGCAATTCTTCTTGAACTCTAACAGAAATTGTATTCAATTCTGTTTCATAAAATTTCTTTTCAAATTCATTATTATAATTATATGCCGTGACTGCAAAATGATATGTACTCCCTTCTTTTAAATCTACAGGATAAGTAAAGTAATTTCTCTGAATATGATAGTTTTCAATATGATAGTATCGCTTGATGCCAGTATTATATCCTTCTTGAAAAACATATTTTGGTAATCCCTCTTCAACAATAGTCGATTTGATAGTTGTCACATTATTTATTACATCATAAGTTGCAATTTTAAAAGCTTCATCTATTTTAGAATCTGCTTTCGGTAATTGGTAAACATTGTATCCTTCAAATCTATAACCTCCATGAACTTGATTTTCTGTTTTTGCAACTGTCACAGAATCAAATCCCCATTGCAACATAATTGATTTTTCAAAAGGGGTAGCTTTCAAATTTGGTTTTTCCGGTGCTTTCGGAAATGATGTAAATAAATTATCATAGATTTTTTGCATATATTTACTATTGTCTTTCAATTCTGTGAGTGAAGATAATCTACTTTCCGCTAATCCACCAATTACAGCAATCACAACTTCTTGTGTATCTCCCGGAGCAAAATCAAATGGACCAGAATTCAAAACAATACGACGATCGCCCGGAGGAAAATAATCTGCATTCCCATCAACTCTATCAGAATATGGAGCATTTACAGGATCACCGGATAATGGAAATTTCGTTGGTGTTCCACCCCAAGAATTGCCAATCGTCCAAGGTGAAGGATTATTTAAATCATCAAATGGTTTAAATCCTCTAAGCATATTATACCACTGTAAAGCACCTACATAACTACCTAAAATAGGATCACTAATCGTTGTACCTGTAGCAAACCATCCAAAGGATGTCATTCCTAAATTTTTATAATCAGTCACTTTTTTAAAATCAAATATTGCAGTATCACCGAAACTTGGAACTATTGGTCCCTGTAAAAAATCATATCCCACAGCTGGTGGAGCATATCCATAAGGATCATAATAAGTATCTAATGCATCCCCATTATATGCAAAACCCAAACTTAAAGTAGTATCACAACCACAAAAATCATCACTATAATCACCAAGATCAGGATCCACCCATTGCGAAAGATACATTTCTTCAATAAATTTTCCTGATTTATTAATTATTTTATACTTCTTGAAAATTACTTGACCAATTTTTTCATCAGGTCGATTATATGCCCAAATAGTTATTTGTAATTCTAATCCAATAGGTTCTGAACCATATAAACCAAGTGTTTGAGTTCTATTTAAATCATTTACAACAAGCCAAATTGTCTG
>JAYEHE010000279.1:0-2571 GCA_034659415.1 Candidatus Zixiibacteriota bacterium
TTTCGAGCCTCAACTAGGAACGATAGTTGTTCCTGGAGATTTCAGTTTAAATGATTATACAAAGCATAAGTGGTATGGTTATTTTTATTCTGCATTACCTCAGCAGTGGGTTTACAGTAGTTATGGGTTAGTTTATTTTGAACTACCAAGCGGAAATTTAACTAATTCATTAAATGGGATAGTAACCTCCTGGTCCCCTTTTCAACAGACAAACACCCCTCAAAACCAAAACTATGAATATTCTACAACTTTAGACACCGACACTTCTACAACTGGAAGTCCAACAAACCTTTATCCTGGAACAAATGTTTCATTCACAGATTCATCAACACAAACGAACAATTTCACTTCAACAGATGTTAACTTTGATATCTATAGAAATTGGGAAATGAATGCCGGAGCTTATGACACTTCTTTTGTTCAAACAATTTCAGTAAATGATAACACTCCTCCTTATGACACAAGTTTTCCAAATGACACAACTGTAAATGAAGGGGAAGATTTTTCGCCCGTAAACCTGGGCTCACCGCAGTATTCAGATAATTCGAACCTTCAGGTAACAGTTGGGTATTACGATGTTTTGATTTATGAGGATAACCTGCAGCAAGATTGGGAAAGAGCATGGATGGCAACTGATATAAGTGGAAATACAAGTTTGGAAAAAGTTCAGTTGATAACAATACTTAAACCACAAAATATAGGGGAGCCTTTTTATGAAAATTTCAAAATTTACCCAAACCCCGGTAAGGGGTTTATCCATTTTGTTTCAGAAACACATTCAGATATTAGGGTTTTTAATGTTACCGGAAAATCTGTAACAGATAAAATATATTGGTCGAATAAGTATATTAATCTTTCACAGAAGCCTGCAGGAATTTATTTTATCCGCATAATCAACAAGAACGACACAGAACGTTTTATCAAATACATTAAATTTTAGCCACTAAATTTCAAGAAAAAAAGGCCATAAGCGAAACCCTCGCTAATTCCTAGAACCCAGAACCAGAAACTCAAAACTCATCGGTCATTTCTTTCAGCACTTCCCAATGGCTTTTTTGAATTCTTCTTTTTCTGATATTCCCCGAAAAAAACGGGACAGGTTTTGTATTATTTGGCAAAACATTTAATAAGTCGGGGCGCGACCCGATAACTATCAACGAATTTATAAGGATTATCATTTGTGTTTAGCATATTTATGTATCGTATTATCAGTAGCTTATAAAATAAAATTCATCAAACATGTCGACCTTTCAGGTCTTTATCACGCATTTTTACAATTCATAGGGTTTCCCTCGCAGTCGGCGAGGTCTACCCTATGCTATTACATATCGGAGCTTCACTCCTCAAAAATAAAATGCCGGCACCTCAAATCCGATAACTATCGGATAAGATTTAGCCTGAGAAACAAAGACCGGTTTTCAAAAAAAAATAATTTTGTATATTTGCATAAAATCAAATTGCTATGATGAAATGTAAATCAAGTATATATCCGAATAACGATGAATCAATTTTAATACTAAGTATTCTCTGCAAGAAAGCGCCAATAACTGCGTTATGCTCATCTTTAAACTCAGTCATTTACAAAAGTAAACTCCTGAGTTTAAAGATTTCACAAGCCTTGTTCTTGACGCTTTCTTATCAGAGACTTTTAAAAACAGGAGTTTTCGTGCAGGCACTAAGTAACATGAAGAGAAAGGGTAAAACATTACGGAATATTCTAAGAACCGGTGCTGCAATAGTTGGAACGACAGTTTTATCTGCTTTTTCTTTTAACGCTGAGGCTCAAAATCAATATTATTCAAGCCAACCAAATGATTCAATTGTTTCCTTCGGATCGCAAGAACAAGAAAATGATTTTTGGGAAAATATAAATTCAGCATTAAATTCAAATCAACCAAAATCAACAACAAATCTTCCAACAGATCCAACTCATCCTATGTTCGGATTAAACCAATGGGTTCCAGCATTCTCCCCTGATTTCACTTATGATTTTTATGGTTCCGGAGATTGGGACAACGATGGAGATATAGATACTGCAGATTACAATGCGATGACTGTTGGGACAAATAATTATCGTGGAGATACAAATTTAGATGGAGTTCCTGGAACTGTTGAAGATCAACAAATAGTTTGGGAATATCTTCAAGGTCAAAGAACCCACATAAACATCTGGGAATTAGAAACTCCTACAGAAAGAATAAATCACTTCACAAATATTGCAAATAATGTAGATTCAATTGAATATATTCCTAATTCAACTTCTGGATGGATTTGTGGAGATTATACTTATCAAACTTTCATTAATTATAATGGAGTTTATGATATTCAAAATTGTAACTTGAACTCTCCTCCAAATTTATCTCTTGATTTCTCAAAAAATGGAAGATATAGAATTCCTGTAAGATATGTTTCAACAAAAACTTCAACAAATGTTCCTCACGCAATAGTAGGAGTTGCATTAGGACATCAAAATACATCATCTAGCTCACCAACAGAATTTGATCAAAATGTATATTTCGAGCCTCAACTAGGAACGATAGTTGTTCCTGGAGATTTCAGTTTAAATGATTA
>JAYEHE010000280.1:0-2568 GCA_034659415.1 Candidatus Zixiibacteriota bacterium
TTTGAGTTGACCAATTAAAATATGTTTGAACATAACAACTATTGGAGGGAGGAAGTTTTATATTTTTTATTTGCTTCATCCATTCTCGAAAAAAACGTTGACCAAGATTATGCTTGTTATTTGAACTACAAAGAAACGCTATGATTCTCGAATAAGAGTTTTCGTGAAAAACATCCTCAAAAATTGTTAATATATTGAAATCGTTTTCTGACTCCTGTAACTGTCGGTATTCTTCAGAACATTTCAATTTTTCAAGTTGCTCATTTACCATTCATTATCTCACTCATTTTTTGGTTTAATTCAAACTGCTAACAAGTTATTCTACAGACCTGTATATCTCTTCATTTTGAATGATATACAGAAATACAATCCTAAGATTGCCGCCAAGCTTCGTTTCAAGATTCAGATCTTCGTTTGACTTACCCTTTTGTAAGAGTGTTAACTTCTTGTCAATTCTTTGATTTTATAAAATTTTTATCAAGATTACAAATATAAGTCATTGGTTTTTCGGCGTTGAAATTGTAACAGAACAAGGCAAACTATTAAACCCGCGTATACGGCATGATACTTTCAATACTGAAATTTCGCCAAATTTAAGGCTACCATGCCATTTGCTGACTATTTTGCAACCCTGAAACTGAACCCCCAATTGCCTCCTCCACTTTGCCAGGATTCAATTAGCCTGTAAGTACTTGAATTCCCAACAATTGTAAGATGCCTACGCAATACAAAACATCACCCATTTTCACAAACATATCCGATTTCACCAATTCCCATGCATTTTACAATCAATTCTCACAATATTAAAGGACCAAACCCGCTACAGGCAGCCCATAGTTTGCCTGACCGCCATGCGAATCAGCTAACATATATAGGAGGCTGTCCGAGAATAGGCTTGTGCTACGACCTGCTGTAAATACCGAGGATCTGCGTTGGCAAACCCAAAACGCCATCGATGTAGGCTACTGCTACGTCTCCGATCGTTTTAGGCTTGCCGCCCCCTCTCAAAGTCAGGGATCTTCGACTTGATATCGAACAAAATTGGTTACTACTCAGGTACTTCAATTTTTTGACAGGATTAACAAGATGGACTGGATTAATCTATCTTGTAAATCAAAACACATATCCTGTTTTGACAAAATTACCGTGATCAGCACAGGGCTTCAGCCCTGCGTTATATCGGCAGAGCTAAAGCTCTGCGCTACAAGTTAGCACCGAAGGTGCGACATGTTCAGGCATTAATGGATCCCCGCATTCGTCCACCCTCCATAGCATTGCGGGAGACAGGGGGGAATGACGAAGAACATTACATTTTTTTAGTCAAGAACTCCCGAAATATAAGACGATTTTTCTCGCAATTGGAGTAACACAGGATTTATTAAAGGATATACGGGATGAAGAAATCATAAATCTTGTTTATCCTGTAATCCTGTCTAAAAGATACCAAAATTGAACATTTTGAAATCGGCTCGTGGTATCAGATTTGTAATATTTTGACATCGACTGCCGTTGCCGCTTCTATCAGTCTATTGTCTAATGTAGCTATGGGTAAGCCTTTGCGCATCGCGAGGTCCAGGTAGGAAGCATCATAACTCGAAAGGTTATGAACTCGTGCCAAGGTCAGAAGGTCCTTCATAATGAGTTCTACACTTTCATACTCAACAATTATAGGGAGTTGTGATAGAAGGGTTGTGAAGCGTACACTGTCTGCTTCGCTAACGCGCTTCCTGCGCTCCGCGACCAGTAACACATTTATCACCTCCAGAGCCCAAATCGAAGGCACGAGTGCGGTCGCATCTGTAAGTCGGTCTAAAACAGAGTCAGCATATTGATTCGCCTCATCCTTAAAACACCAAGACATCACAACCGAATTATCTACAACAAAAAGATCATTCATCTATCGCCTTCCTTCTTCAATCATGTCTCGGAGTGAAAGCCCTCCGAGGCTGTGCCTGTCTCGAAAATCACGAAGCTCGGCGATTACCGATTTAGTGTTGAAGGCCTTTCGGGCATCATGGGGCTGTAAAACAGCAACCGGAACCCCGTGTTTTGTGATGGTTATGCGCTCCCCCTTTATTACACGTTCAAGCAATTTGGGCAGATGAGTCTTGGCTTCATATGCACCCACACTTTCCATATCAGATCTCCTTCGTCTAGTCTTAGACCAGTCTGATTGAGGATAAGCGAAATGTCAATAGAGAAATGAATGATTCGGGTGGTGATTACTGCTTTGATTCTCAGGGAAACAGGCATAAGTTTGGAACCGCATTTTTTTGCGTATAAGCAAAAAAATTAGCTAATATTTTTGCTTATACGCAAAAATTTATTGACTTTACGGATAAAAATAGTATTATATTTATATGCTTAAAAACAGATACTTGACAAAATATATACTTGAAGACCTCTCCGAAAGAATGGTGTTTGTCGGCGGACCGAGGCAAGTAGGAAAAACAACACTTGCCAGGGAATTTGTGGCCCCGCATTTTGGCAATGCGGCCTATTACAATTGGGACAGCAGAAAGGATCGACGAAGAATCATGCAGTCGGACTGGCCGGGAGATGCCGAAT
>JAYEHE010000281.1:0-2567 GCA_034659415.1 Candidatus Zixiibacteriota bacterium
CAAGACTTACTAATAATAAAGGCGGATTGACCGGTCCGGCTATTAAACCGGTTGCTCTTGCTATGGTTAGTGCTGTATATGATAATTGTAAGCTGCCAATTATCGGAATTGGCGGTATAAGCAACTATGCTGATGTTGTAGAGTTTATGTTGTGCGGAGCCACAGCTGTCCAAATTGGCACAGCACTCTTTATTGATCCGATGACGCCTGTTAAGATAGTAAATGAATTGAGCAAATATCTGAAAGAGAGAAAACTAAATAATGTTACCAATCTTATTGGTAAAGTAAGGAAATATTGATGAGCGTAACCGATGAACTTGTAAAAATTCAAGAAGAAAACAAATCTTTGATATGTCTCGGTTTGGATTTGGACACAAAAAAAATGCCGACGGAATATACTAAGAACTCCCGTTCTATGTTTGAATTTGCTTATCAGATTATTGAAAATACCAAAGATGTTGTCTGTGCCTATAAACCCAATATGGCTTTTTTTGAAAGTATGGGACCGGAAGGATTATCACTTTTAAGATTGATTATTGACAGGATTCCTGAAGATATTCCAGTTATTCTTGATGGTAAGCGAGGGGATATAGGTAATACCGCCAGTCATTATGCTACGGCATTATTTGAAAGATACGGTGCTACATGGATTACTGTTAATCCGTATATGGGTTATGATTCTTTGAGGCCTTTTTTAGAATATAAAGATAATGGCATATTTATTCTTTGTCTGACTTCAAATAATGGTTCAAAAGATTTCCAAATGCTTAATGTTGAAGGTAAGCCGTTGTATGAAATTGTTGCTGAAAAAGTTGCTTATTGGAATAAAGACGGAAACTGCGGTTTGGTGGTTGGTGCGACACAACCGGAACAGTTAAAAGACGTTAGGTCTATTGCCCAAAAAATGCCTATTCTGATACCCGGAGTAGGAGCTCAAGGTGGTTCTTTGGAATTAGCTACAAGGAACGGTACTGCTAATTTTACCCGTCCGGCAGTTATTAATGTTTCCCGTTCTGTTTTGTATGCCTCAACCGGAGAAGATTTTGCCAGAAGAGCACGCGAAGAAGTTATTAAATTAAACAATTCCATTAAATCATTTAAAAGTAGTGAACCAAGCCAACCACAAACTGAACAACCCCAAAATGACCAAAAAATTGAATCTGATAAAACTACAATTCAATCACAACTTTCAATTCAAGCAAACCCCATTGACGAACCAAAAGAATCAATTCAAACAACACCTGTTGAAAAACCAGTAGAGCCAAATCAAACTCATCAAGCAAATATTGAAAATGAATCACAAAATAATAATTTAACCATACCGGAGAATAAAGAACCTCAGGAACAACAGACAAATTTTAATAATTTTAATCAAAATAAAACCGAATATCAAAAACCTGAAAATGTATCGGAACCTGTTGAGACAACAGAACAAAAAACAGATAAAGCTGAAATACCAGTTGAACCGGAAAAAACAAAAGAATATTCTAACAGAACTGAACCATGGAATAAAAAAGACGATACAAATCAAAAAAATGAACCTGAAAATGTTTCCTCTGATAATATGAATTCAGAACCGGAAAAAACTGAAAAAGCACAAGATGAGAAAAAAGAAAAACCAGCTTTTCGTCCGTTGCCACCACCGCCACCTATCCCAAAACCACCCAGCACTTTACCATTTGGCAATAAGCCGGGTGTCAATCCGAATTTGAATCATAATGACGAAGATAAAAAAGAAGATTAGAAAATATTATCGCTTGGTGCACGAGGACGTACACCACGCACAAATTTACCATTTGTAATATAGCAAAAAGGTGGCAGACGAATTGTCTGCCACCAACGATAACTACTCGCAAAATAACTTTTAGATTATTTTATCAATTGCTTTCATAATATCATCGCTAAGTTCCAAATCAGACGCAATCACATTTTCGTTTAACTGTTCAACATTTGTAGCTCCGGTTATAACACAACTGATTTCTTCATGTTTTAAAATCCAGGCAAGTGCTAACTGGGATAATTTGACACCCATATCATCTGCAATTTTTTGTAGTTTCCGGCATTTTTCAAGATTATCATCGGTCATATCATCTTTTAACCATTTGGTTTCAGTCCCTCTGCTTCCGGGAGGTGGGGAATCATTATATTTGCCGGTTAGCAATCCCTGAGCCAGAGGCGACCAGACTGTGAGTCCAATTCCATAACGGGCGCAGGTAGGCATGATATCCTCTTCGATATGCCGATCAAGCATATTGTAACGCGGTTGTTCTACTGCGGGTTTATAAGCTTTGTAATAGTCAGAAATTTCTACAGCATGTTCAATTTGTGTACCATTCCAGACCGAGGTTCCCCAATAAAGAATTTTGCCCTGATGCACCAAATCATCCATAGCTCGGATTGTTTCCTCAAGCTCGGTCTCAGGGTCATAGCGATGGCAGAAATAAATATCAAGATAATCTGTGCCGACTCTTTTTAAAGTTTTTTCAACCGATTCAAAGATATGTTTACGACTTAAACCCCGGTCATTGACATCTTTAGACATTGGCCAGAATAGTTTACTTGAGATA
>JAYEHE010000282.1:0-2561 GCA_034659415.1 Candidatus Zixiibacteriota bacterium
ATCCCAAAATTCCGATAATCTAACTATGAATAGGTTAAAATATAATTTTGAATCTGTTGTTCAGGTTGGTTTTGTTGTAATTATAAGCGGTTTGATATTACTGTCAGTTGTTTCAAATTATGTAATTTCTAATGTTCTGGACAATCATCGAACTCAAGCCGGAATTGATCTAAAAAAAAATGCCACTTATATTTCAAGATACTTAACGAGCAATTCCATTACAGACTTCAATGATTCATTAATTTTGAAGTTTAAGAAAACTTACGATTTGTCATTTCTAATGGTTATCCCTTCTGTGCCGGATAACAATGATGAAGCATCAAGAAGAGAATGGTTATCAAAAATTGCAATCGATGTTCCTCGAGATAAAATTTCTCTTTTAGCTGAACAAGTTATTAACTCTGAGTTTAATAGTTTGAATAGATCAGATAATCAAAAATACTATTTTTGGTATCCTTTCCAAAATAAATTTGGTAAATATATGATTTTGTTGGGAAAGAAGATACCAATATTATCATATATGGACAAATCGGTTAAGTTTATCATATTTCTTTCAGTAATATCATTTTTAATAATTATCTATTTATATATTTATTTAACTCGTTACATAATTTCTCCATTTAACAGGTTAAAGATGGAAGCCTTTCAGGCTGGTCGTGAAGTTGAGAATAGTGAAGATGATGTCGAAGCGGTGATTGACGACTATAAAAAGATGATTAGTGAATTAAAAGAGAAAGAAAATCAATTACTTATATTAAACGAAAAGATATCAAATCGTGCGGATAAACTTGAGAATTTTAGTAATTATTTGCTTTCATCGATGTTATCGGGAATTATCACTTATGATAATGATGGCAAAATATTGACAATTAATAATTCTGCGGAAAAAATATTAAAAATCAATTCAGAAAAATTCTTAAATAAAAATTGCAGTAATCTGTTTGACCCTGATTCCAAAATCGGGGGGAATATTCAAGAATGTAGAATTTCAAATTCGAATTTGAAATATACTGAAATGTCCCACTTACGAGATAATGAAAAAATTATTCTGGGCATAACAATTTCAAAGATATCAGATATAGCAGATAATTATATTGGTGCTGGTCTGTTTTTTACCGATGTAACCGAATTAGCAAATTTAAAAAAAGAATTGGAATTTAAAAAACAGATGGCAACTTTGGGTGAAATGTCTGGAGGATTGGCTCATCAGTTAAGAAATTCTATTGGTGCCATTAATGGATATGCAAATTTAATTAGGAAAAAAATGACATTAAATAATCTGCCAATAGATCAAATCTCTGCCTTATTTCAGGAGTCCAAAGAAGCTGAGGATTTAATTCAGAAATTTTTAAATTTTGTCAGACCATACAATATTATGTTGGAACCGACTGATTTGAAACCATATCTAAATGATATTATAAACAGTTTTAAAAGTCGTTCGGAATTTAAGTTGATTGATTTTACATTTAATTGCTATGAAGAATTTTCGGTTGAGATTGACAGATTATTGTTAAAACAAGCTATCGTTAATTTAATTGAGAACGCGAATAATGCTTATTATGAAATGGCTGGGGTGATAGATATCAGTGTTATTAAAGATAATGAAAAAGTGGAATTAACAATTTCAGACAATGCCGGTGGTATAGAAACCGAAAATTTAGATAAAATATTTACTCCTTTTTATTCATCATCTCCATCAGGGACAGGTCTTGGTTTGCCGTTGGCGAGCAAAATTATAACTCTTCATAATGGTAATATCTCTGTAGAATCAATTTCTGGACAGGGAACAATTTTTAAGGTAATTTTACCTTTATCATCAAAACTTATCCCGATTAAAAAAATCAAAGAAAATAATTTAATAACTTAAAAATCACTTGGGTTTGTAGATTTTTTAATTATATTTGTTCGATTTTTAATAGGAGGAAATATGTACTCGCCATCAGATTTTAGAAGAGGTTTGCGTATATTAGTTGACGATGAGCCTTATTATGTTGTTAGCTACCAGCATTTTAAAATGGGACGCGGAAAAGCAAATATAAGAACCAAATTAAAGCATATCAAGACCGGTGGGGTCGTTGAAAAAGTGTTTTCTACAAATGATTCATTTAAACCTCCGGATATGGAAGAAAAGAAAATGCAGTATCTGTATGAAGATCCGGATGGGTTTAATTTTATGGATACGAATACTTTCGAACAAATATCAATTCCAACAGATAACCTTGGAGATGCTAAATGGTATTTAATTGAAAATAGTGAATACAAGGTTCTCTTTCTGGATAATGAAGCTTTATCGGTTGATTTGCCCGCATCTGTGATATTGGAAGTTATTGAGACGGAACCAGCCGCCAAAGGTGATACTGTGACAAATGTTACTAAACCAGCCAAATTAAATACTGGTTTGGAGGTCAAAGTGCCTCCTTTTATAAAAGAGGGCGACAAGGTTAAGGTGGATACCCGAAGCGGCGAATATCTTGAGCGTTCAAATTAATTTATGTCCCAATCCTTAAAAATTATAGGGGTCGATGAATCTGGTAAAGGTGATTTTTTCGGCCCCTTAGTTA
>JAYEHE010000283.1:0-2554 GCA_034659415.1 Candidatus Zixiibacteriota bacterium
ACTTACGCCCATTTATTGGATCATATCTTTTGGCCCATTCCGGATCAATATAACGAATATTAAAATCAGAATCGATTATATCAAGCCCGGTGTTTGTTGCTCCCAAAATGAATTCAATTCGCTGATGTAGCTTAGCCAGCTCCTTGGTACGCCCTACAACCTTCTCTTCCAGTCTGATATTTTGCTGAGTTATTTTATTGATTAGTTTGTTGTAGCTTTTAGATATAACAAAGGAGGATAAGAGAAGAAGAATGATACTTAAGGAAATTATTATGATAATATCCGTGCGCATCTCACTTGTAAGTTCAGAGATGTCTGTCAGGGCAAACAGCCAGCCTTCAGGTTTCCCTTCATAATTTGAAAGATCTAATACCTTACTGATCACATAATCTTTGCCCTGAATAACGGTTCTTTGCTGGTCAAGCGTCCAGTCGATAGCGGTGGAGGCTGATTTAAGCAAATCAATTTTATGCTTATAGGGTTGTTGTACTGTGAAAGAACCGTCGTTGTATGATGGAAGTGTGGAAAATTTAACCTTTTGAAATGTCTTAGCAGGTAGGACCTGGTAGACAGGGATCTCCTCAAGTTGCTTTTGCAGCGTATCAACAAGAAAAGATTCTGATAGACCGAACTGCACCACACCAAGATGCCTCCCCTTATAAATGACAGGCTGTACAACTCGAAAACTTAGACCAAAGTACCCTGCCATATACCCAGAATTTTGCTGTAAATCCTTATTTGCCCTGACAAGATCAGGGCGCAGCGCACTCATATCATTATCAAACATTTCTGGCTTCTGAACAATCAGGAACGAACGGTTGTCTGGTAGAATCCAACCAAAAGTCTTAAAGTGGGGGGCCTCTTTCTTGAACATTTTGAAGAATGGTTCTGATAACTTTAAAAGCTCCTCCCGATCCTGACGTTCAAAGGCTTTTAGGATTTCTTCCCTGACTGGTGCAACTTTTATATCTAAAAAACTTTTGATTCTACTTTTATATCTTGTGGCACTATTCCCCCCGACAATGCTGGCAATAGTCTGAATCTTCTTTTCATTTGCGCTAATTTTTTCAGCTATGTCCTGTTGCCCATGCCAAATGATATAACTGGAAAATCCGGCACAAATGGCGAAGATCACCAAGGTGACAAAGGCGACTACTTTATACTTTTCATATCTATTTTTTTGCGACTCGTTCATTTTGTATGCCCCTCCTCCACAAAAAAGTGTATTTCATTGAGAGTATCATGTAAACCAGTATATGCAGCCTCTGACAAGGAGGCTGCATATTTACGCATGCTCTGTTTACACAATGGTTGGCACATCAAGCATCCAGCACTTTACGAATCAGCTTGGCGATTACATCCTTGGTAAGGGGTTTTAGGGCAAATTCTTTTATGCCCAAACCTTTTGCAGAATCTTCGTCAATAATGTTGCTGTATCCCGTACAGAGAATGATCGGAATGTCGGGCCGTATCTGCATCATTCGCCTCGCCAGATCAGAACCCGTCATATTGGGCATGGTCTGGTCTGTTATCACCAGGTCAAAATCGTTTGGGGTATTCTGAAAGGTTTCTAATGCCTCTAAACTACTGCGTCGAACAGTCACATGATAGCCCAGCCTTTCAAGCATAGCTTGGCCCATTTCAGCCAGGAGTTCTTCGTCATCAACAAATAATACCCGTTCTTTACCCATGGGAATATCTGTAGACTCTTCTCTCTCAGGCAGGGCTTCTTTTTGGATTACCGGGAAGTAGACATGGAAGGTCGTGCCTATGCCTAACTGGCTTTCAGCGGTTATCGCCCCACCGTACTCTTTGAGTATGCCGTGGATAATTGCCAGACCCATACCTGTGCCTTTACCAACGCCCTTGGTGGTAAAATAGGGGTCGAATATCTTTTTAATAACATCAGGCCCTATGCCGCTTCCTGTGTCGGACACCGTGAGTTCAACGTATTCACTGGGAATGACGTGCAAAAGCATTGCTTGCTCATCCGTGTCGACGAAAGTGGTCTTTAAGGTAACCGCAAGTTCTCCACCGGTGGTTTCCATGGCATGGAAAGCATTGGTGCAAAGATTTGTCAAAATCTGATGGATCTGGGTTGGGTCAGCCAGAACAGTCTGACAATTTGGGTCTATATTATTAGTGATACTTATCGTGGTTGGAAGTGAAGATCTGAGCATCTTCAGCCCCTCTTTAATGAGCGGTTGTATTTTCATTGGCATACGCTCGACCTGGGACTGGCGACTAAAGGAGAGAATCTGTTGAACCAGATCCTTTGCTCTATTTGCTCCAGTTAATACTTGATCAAGGTCTTTTTGAAATCTTGTTCCCGGAGGGGCATCCTCTTTAGCTATCTCGCTATAGCCAAAGATCACACTCAGAATATTATTAAAATCATGGGCAATACCGCCAGCAAGTGTGCCAATAGCTTCCATTTTCTGGGCCTGCACAAGCCTGGATTCGAGTTTCTCTTTCTCAACTTCTGCCTGCTTGCGCTCACTGATGTCAACATTAACCGCAGCAAAAAGCTGTTCTCCCTCTTCGTTTTGGAATG
>JAYEHE010000284.1:0-10989 GCA_034659415.1 Candidatus Zixiibacteriota bacterium
TATATTCACAACAATCCGGTTAAACATGATTATTGTATAAAACCAGAAGAGTGGAAATATTCATCGTTTTCAAAATATTTTTGAAATAGGCATGTCTCCAAAAAAGAGAGACATGCCCTACTGTTCAAAACTATTACGATATTTTTCCGATGGAAATATTTATTTTATAACCTGCGTTACATATAAACGAAATAAAATTTTAATCAAATATTATAATTTTTTACATGAATTATTAATGATATTTTCAAATGAAATGAATATTAAGATTATCGCATGGGTTATATTACCTGATCACATACATATGATAATAAATCCAAAACAAAATAATATATCAAAATTCATTCAAAAATTAAAATTATCTTTTTCAAGAAAATATTCGATTTGCACCAATACAAATGGTTTGGTTTGGCAAAAACGCTTTTGGGATCATATGATAAGGAACCAAGAAGACATGAATAAACACATAAATTATATTCACAACAATCCGGTTAAACATGATTATTGTATAAAACCAGAAGAGTGGAAATATTCATCGTTTTCAAAATATTTTTGAAATAGGCATGTCTCCAAAAAAGAGAGACATGCCCTACTGTTCATTACATATCTTTGAAAAAATATATACCAAAAGTAGAGCAGGTCTCTCTTCTCTTGGAGACCTGCTCATTTACCACAAAATTAAATGTTGGGTCTTAAGACAAAAAAACGATTTTGATTTAATCTATAAGTTTGGCAGGAAGGAATACCTGCTATGCATAAAATTAAAAAAGGGTGAACTTTCATTCACCCTTGTAGAAATAATATTTTCAATCAATTTATTTCTTCTAAGATTTTAGAAATTCCTTTTTAACAGGACCGGCTTTAAGAATCTCATCGGGGCAACCTGTTGCAAATTTCTTGAAATTTTCAATAAACAGCGAGGCTAATTGTAGATATTTATCCTGATAAGCATGTTTATCACCCCAAGTATTAATTGGTTTAAGAACAGATTCAGGAACACCTTCGCATGATTTCGGAATTTCAAAACCAAAGACAGGATCCTTCTCAAATTCTACTTCGAGCAGTTTGCCGTCAAGAGCCGCATTCAGAAGAGCACGGGTATGCCTGATACTCATCCGCTTACCGATTCCATACTGTCCGCCTGTCCAGCCTGTATTTACTATCCAGCAGTTGGCATTATATTTCTCAATTTTTTTACGCAACATGTCAGCATAGAAATAAGGATGATGAACCATAAATGGTGCTCCAAAACAAGCAGAGAAAGTAATCTCAGGTTCTTTACCCAAATCAATTTCTGTTCCGCTTACTTTGGAAGTATAACCGGATATGAAATGATACATCGCCTGTTCGGGAGTAAGTTTGGCAATTGGCGGCATTACGCCGGATGCATCGCAGGTAAGCATCAGAATATTTTTGGGGTGACCACTCATTTTACTCGGTACGGCATTGTCAATATATTTTAGTGGGTAAGCGGCACGGGTGTTTTCTGTAAGTGTCTCATCGTCAAGATCAAGTTGTCTTGTAACCGGATCATATATTACATTTTCGAGAACAGTTCCAAATTTTTGAGTGCATGCATGAATTTGCGGTTCAGCGGAAGGGGACAAAGCAATAACTTTAGCATAGCAACCGCCTTCGATATTAAATATCCCTTCGTCTGACCAGCCATGTTCATCATCGCCAACTAAATTACGGTTTGGGTCTGCAGATAAAGTGGTTTTACCGGTTCCGGAAAGACCGAAAAATAAAGCGGCATCACCCTCTTTGCCAACATTGGCTGAGCAATGCATAGACATTACTCCTTTAAGAGGCAGAATATAATTGAGAACAGTAAAAAATGCTTTTTTAATTTCTCCTCCATAGCCGCTACCACCGATTATACAAAGTTTTTGGGCTAAATTGAGAAGAATAAAAGTAGGTGAGAGAGTTCCGTCAATTTCTGGAAGCCCCTGAAATGATGGGATAGATATCACCGTAAATTGGGGGACAAACTTTCTGAGTTCATCATGAGTTTCCGCTTGAATAAGCATATTGCGGGCGAAAATTGAATGCCACGCATACTCACTAATCAACCGTACGGGGAGGCGGTAATTTGGGTCGGCACCGGCATAACAATCTTGAACGAATAAATCACGTCCTTGCAGGAAACCTTGCATTCTTTGAAATACCAGATTGAACTTTTCCTGATTGAACGGTCGATTATATTCACCCCACCAGACATGTTTGTCACTGTCAGGTTCTTGAACGATAAATTTATCATTAGCCGCTCTTGCAGTATGTTTGCCAGTATTGACTACACATGGACCCTGATGAGAAATACGACCTTCACGACGGAAAATAACTTCTTCGTATAAGGCTTCGGTCGGTAAATTCCAATAAACATTATTTAGATTTCTCAGCCCAAGATTTTTTAATCCAAATTCTGATTTTACAGTTGTAGCTTGATCCTGAGCAGGAGTTTTAATGTCTAAGATATATTGACTCATTTCCAGTCCCTCCTGAGTTTACGATCACCGATATATATTTCATTGGGCGAGTCTGGATCTAGTGCCCACTTAATACGAGCTATACCTTCGGTGATTTCTTTTATGGTTCCACAGTAACTAAGCCGTAAGTGCCCATCAATACCAAACTCTTTGCCGGGGACTGTTACAACCATTGCTTTTTCTAATAAGAAATTGGCAAGTTTGACAGAATCTTTTTCGTATGCACTAAAATCAGGGAGGCAGTAAAAAGTTCCATTAGGTTTTTCTAAGTGGATTCCGTTGAAAGCATTTAATTCATTGACCATTACGTTACGATTATTCTGAAGAGTTATTCTTAAGTTTTCTACTGAATTCTGGACACCTGTTAATGCTCCTACAGCGGCTTCCTGAAGAACCACCGATGGGCAAGATGTATTTTGAGCCTGAACATTTATCATCGCTTGAGTAAGTTTTTTATTAGCAACTGTCCAGCCAATACGAAAACCGGTCATAGCATACATTTTGGAAACACCATTGACAAGAATAATTTTTGACGAGTCAGAATTGTCTTTGGAGAAATCGAAAACCGATGGGGCAACTTTGCCATCAAAAACTAACTTGTGATAAATGTCATCCATGATAAGATAGATATCTTTTTTCTCGCAAAACTCAACTATCTCACCAATGAAATCTTCCGAATAAACTGCCCCGGAAGGATTATTCGGGCTATTGATTATAATTGCCTTGGTATAAGAACTGGTTGCTTCTTTTATGTCCTGTATCCTTGGTTGAAATCGTCCGTCTTCAGAACGAACAGCAACCGGAATACCATACAACATTTTTACAATTTCCGGATAGCTTACCCAATAAGGGGCAGGGAAGATTACTTCATCCTGAGGATTAATAATTGCCATAAGAACATTATACAGGGCACTTTTAGCACCAGTAGTAACTATAACATTCTCCGGTCCGACGATTTTGTCATAAGCCTCTTCTGTGTATCGAATGATAGCTTTTAAAAGGCTTGGAATCCCTTCGGTAGGAGTATATCTAATATCAGCTGTTTGCAATTTGTTTGCACAATTTAAGATAGCATCAATCGGCACTTTGCTTTTAGGTTCTCCAGCCCCAAGATGAATAACCGGTTCTCCTTTTTCACGAAGGAGACGAGCTTTTTCATTCATTTTAAGAGTCGGAGATTCTTTTATCTCTCGAGCGAGTTGACTAATACTCATTTTTTAACCCTTCATTAACATGGCTATTGCGGTGACATCAACAATATCATCATCACTACATCCCCGAGACAAATCATTTGCCGGCATAGCCAGTCCCTGAATTATCGGTCCGGTGGCGGTAGCGTTTGCCAATCGTTGTGTTAATTTATATGCTATGTTTCCGGCATCAAGATCCGGAAATATTAAAATATTTGCTTCGCCATTTACAACCGACCCGGGAGCTTTGCTTTTGGCAATTTCGGGAACGATTGCAGCATCAACTTGAAGTTCACCATCGACTTTAAGGTCAGGATGATTCTTTTTTAGAATTTCAAATGCTTCAGTTACTTTGTCAACGTCATTGTGTTTAGCAGAACCTTTTGTAGAAAAAGAGAGCATAGCAATTTTCGGATCCATGCCTAACAAGTTTTCCATCGTTTGAGCAGTAGCGGCTGCTATGGATGCCAATTCGGTGGCGTTCGGGTTGGGAACAACAGCACCATCGGCATATAAGAAAACTTTGTTCGACTCATCTCTGTATTTGGGAACAGTCATCATAAAACAACTTGAGACAACTTCAATACCTTTTTTTAGTCCTAATACATGAATAGCCGCTCGCATAACATCACCAGTGGTGTTAACAGAACCGGCAACAGAGCCGTCGGCTTTATCATGTTTGACAAGCATTGCCCCAAAATATAGGGGGTTTTTGATTGCTTTTTCAGCTTGCCCTTTGCTGATTTTTTTTGCTTTGCGAATCTCCACGAAATCTGCAACAAAATCATCAAGGAGATCCGATTGCTCAGGGTCAATAACTGTAACTTGAGATAAATCTAAATCATTTTCATTAGCCAGCGATTCAATTGTTTTATTGTCACCAAGCAATGTAACACGGGCAATTTTTTGTTCAGTGATTTTCTTTGCCGCTTTTATCATGCGGGGTTCTATCCCTTCAGGGAGAACAACATGCCGATATTTTTCTTTAGCACGTTCTTTAATTTTATCCAAAGGATTCATTGTTTTATACTACCTTTACTTTTAATTATAATTTAATTCAGGGTCTGCCAAAAACGCTTCAATAAACAAGTCAATATCACCATCCATAACAGTCTGGGTATTGCTGGTTTCAACAGATGTCCGATGGTCTTTCACCATGTTATAGGGATGAAAAACATACGAGCGAATCTGAGACCCCCATTCTATTTTCATTTTAGATTTTTCAAATTTTTCCATTTTCTTTGCCTCTTCCTCTTTATGTTTTTGATAGAGGCGAGCTTTCAAAACCGTAAAAGCAGCGTCTTTATTTTTGTGCTGACTGCGTTCCGATTGACAGGTTACAACAATTCCGGATGGAATATGAGTCAATCTTATAGCTGATGAAGTTTTATTGACATGTTGTCCTCCTGCACCAGAGGCACGGTAAGTATCAACCCTAACTTCTTCATCTTTTATTTCAATTTCAACATTATCTTCGACAACAGGGAAGATATGAATTGATGCAAATGATGTATGGCGGCGGTTATTGGCATCAAAAGGGGATATTCGAACCAAACGGTGAACCCCCGATTCTGCTTTTAAGAAACCATAAGCGAATTCACCTTTGATTCCGAAAGTTGCCGATTTTAAACCGGCTTCATCACCAGGTTGATAATCCATCAATTCAACTTTAAATTCTTTTCGTTCCGCCCAACGGTTATACATCCTGAAAAGCATCTGAGCCCAATCCTGAGATTCGGTGCCACCCGCCCCAGGGTGAATAGTAATAATTGCATCACGGAAGTCATCGGTTCCGGAAAGGAGGCTAGAGAACTCAAATTGTTCAATTTCGGATGTTAATTTTTTATAAGTATTATTAAGTTCGGTTTTTTCATCTAACTGCTCATCGCTATCAGTCATTTCGATAAATTCTTCAAGATATTGTAATTCTGAGAGCAGTTTTTGGTGTGTTTCAACCCATTTCTTTTGAGTAGAAATTTCTTTTAAAATATTTTGCGCTACCATGTTATCATTCCAGAAATCAGGTTTAGTAGTTACTTTCTCAAGCTCTACTATTTTTTTAGCACGAGCTTCTAAGTCAAAGATACCTCGCAAGTTTATCGAGTTTTTCTTTTAGTTCCGGCAGTGCATTTTTTAATTCAAATAACATCTACTAACTCCTTAAAAAAGAGCTTGAATATATGATTTTAATATAGCTCGGTCAACAGAAAAAGGCAAGCAAAAGTGATTTTTTTCACAAACTGGATAAACTATTTAATTTGTGGATTTGGACTAAATTTGATTTTGAATTTAGAGTTGACATAACACGCTTCTATCATATCTTTACATGCAATTATGAAGATATCGACTATAGTTGTAGGTCCTTTTGCTGTAAATTGTTACTTGTTATGGGATGATAACGGGGAAGGTGTTATTATTGACCCGGGTGCGGAAAAGGATAAAATTATCGAAACCGTGAATAAAGCCGGTTTTTCGCCAAAAGCAATTTTACTAACTCATGGACACGGTGACCATATTGCCGCCGTCGCAGATATAAAAGCGAAATACAATATCCCCTTATATATTGGAAACGGGGAAGAAGACCTTTTGAAAAACCCATCGGCGAATGTTTCTGCTTATTTTGACGAACCGATTATTGCCCCTGATGCAGATTATCTTTTGGAAGACAAGCAAATTATAAAATTTGGAAGTATTGAATTCCAAATATTATCCACTCCCGGTCATTCTCCAGCTGGTATTTGTTATCTTAATGAAAAAGAGAATTTGCTGTTTACAGGAGATACGTTATTTGCCGGTTCTATTGGTCGAACTGATTTCCCTGGTTGTTCAACAGAAAAACTTTTATCGTCTATAAGAGAAAAAATATTAGTTTTACCGGACGGTATTATCTGTTTTCCTGGACATGGTTCTCACACGACAGTAGGAACTGAGCGAAACAGCAATCCTTTTTTAGTAGGAGGTGATTTTGTCTGAGATATACGAAATTACCAGATTGCCATTTGATGCTATTGCCGACTATCATGTTCATTGTGATTATTCAGTTGATGCTGAGGGAACTATCAATGAATACTGTGAAGCAGCCATAAAACGAGGATTAGCAGAAATATGTTTTACTACTCATTTTGATAGTAATCCGATTGATGATCACAATTTGAATGTTATAAGAATAAATGGTGAGAATAAACCTGCTACGGTTGAAAATATGGCACCTTATGTTGATGATGTCTTAAAAGCTCATGATAAGTATTATCCATTAGGTTTGTCAGTTAAGTTGGGTGTGGAAATAGGTTGGTATAAAGGATGCGAAGAGATAGTTTCAAAATTGAAAGAAAAATACGATTTTGATTATGTTTTAGCCGGCTTACATGATTTGGATGGTATTTGTTTTTGTTGTAAGAATTCGTATGAAAAATTATTCAGAAAATATTCACTAAAGAATTTGACAGAAAAATATTTTGAAGAGTTGATTAAAGCCACTCAAACAAATCTATTTGATGCGATAGCCCATGCCTGTTATTATTTGAGATACGGAAGAAAATTTTATTCAAATGAAATTGAAAATATTCATAAAGAATATATGGATGATTTTTTTGAAGCTCTTAAAGATTCCGATACATCCCTTGAAATTAATACATCCGGTATTCGTCACGGGAATGATCATTATTATCCTCATATGCCATTTGTCAATTCAGCCAAAAAAGCAGGAGTGGAATTTAATCATATTGGCTCCGATTCACACCATCCAAGCCAAATAGGTTTGGATTTTGAAATAGCGGTTTCTTTGATTCCTGACGCTATCAAAGGTAGTGAAGCTTAGAATTGTATGCCTCATCAGAAATTTAATAAACTCCTACGTGATTTTTATAATCGTCCGACTCTGGAAATTTGCCAAGATATTTTGGGAAAATATATTATCTATAATGCTCCCGAATGTAAATTATCGGCTAAAATAGTCGAGGTAGAAGCATATATTGCTATGAATGATCCTGCCAGCCATGCTTATAGAGGGAAAACTGAAAGAAATAAACCTATGTTTGGAACCCCAGGTTTTTCTTATGTGTATTTGATTTATGGCATGTATAACTGTTTTAATTTTGTGACTGAACCGGAAGGACAAGCGGCGGCAATACTTTTGCGAGGGGCAGAACCGGAAGAAGGGATTGATTTTTTTCGCTCTAATTCAAGAGCTGTTAAAGATTATCAATTATTAAACGGACCCGGTAAATTCTGCCGGTCATTTAATATAAACCTTGTGCATAATAATATAGATTTAACCGGCGAATTGATCTATCTTGAAGACAGGAATCAAAAGGTTAAAAATATTATTGAATCATCACGCATTGGAATAAAAAGCGGACAAGAAAAGCTTTGGCGATTTTACGATAATGATTCTATGGCTGTATCTGTAAAGAAAAACAGGAATAAAGTTGGAATATGAATCTATTTTTTTATTGATAAATATAACTTTTGACTGTTTGATAGGTATAAATAAGAAATAAAAAAAAGAATTTATTATGTTTGATGCTGAATTTATACAAAGAGCGATTATTGCTGCACCTGCCATTTTATTCGCACTGACGGTTCATGAATATTTTCATGCCTGGACAGCTTTAAGATTTGGGGATCCAACTGCTCGGGATATGGGAAGGTTAACTCTTAATCCTATGGCACATCTGTCGCTAATGGGAACATTGATGATGTTTTTATCAGGTTTTAGATTTGGATGGGCAAAGCCGGTGCCGGTCAACCCGATGAATCTTGATAATCCACGGAAAGCTGATATCTGGATTTCAGCGGCTGGTCCTTTATCTAACTTAGGTTTGGCATTTATTTTCGGCACCATTTTCAGGTTAGCAGGGTTTTTAGAGTTTAATATGCCCGAAGGGGTGTATTTGTTTTTATTCTTTTCAGTGATGATAAATGTTTCGTTAGCTTTTTTTAACCTGATACCATTATTTCCACTGGACGGTTCACATATTTTAAGAAATTTGATGCCACGTGAGTATAATCATCATTTTGATAAATTAGAACAGTTTGCTCCGTTTATATTAATTTTTATGATTATCACCGGTAGTTTTTGGTTTATACTGGGCCCATTTATCAGTTTGTTTGTATATATCTTTAGTGGGATACAAATCTAAGTGTTATGAGAATTATTTGCTTGGTTCTTTTAGTTCTTTCTATAGTCGGTTGTTCTGTTTCAAAAAAAACAATGATTGGAGAAGAAGTCTCTGGTGTGGATTCTAATAAAAAGATTTCCGCGGAAGCTTTTCTATATGACGCTAAATATTATGATAACAATAAACCACGATCATTTAGGTTACAGGTTTACAGAACCGATTCAATAATTGCTTTTACAGGTAAGGGATATTTCGGGAAAGGGGTTTTAAGAGGAACGCTGACTTCAGATTCTCTAAAAGCATATTTCCCAACCGAAGATGAATATTATTATAGAGATGTTGATTTAATTTTCAAACAATCAGAATGCAATATCTCTGATGATGATTTTGATTTATCAGCTTTGTTTGATTTTTACGATATCATGAAATTGAATAATGCTATTTATGAAATATCAGAAACTGATAATAATCGAAAGAAAATTGTTATAAACCCCGAAAAATGCAGTTGGGATATTGAAATTGAATATAAAAAATATGATTCAGATTTAAGACCTTATCTGTTCTCATACTCAAATAAAGACAATCAAAAAATATCTGCAAAACTTCGAAAATTTAAGAAATCAGCCAATGTTAAGTTAAGCCTATTTAAAATGCCATTATTAAAAAGAGTGTTTCCTATCAAAGTTTCAGATGGACTGGTGAATTAACATAATCCTCAGTTGACAGTTCTTTATAAGTTCAGCATATTATTAAATTATTTAAGTTTAGGTGAAATAATTGAATTTATATAAACGTACAATTACAGCAATAATCCCATTTTGGAAACAATTGGTGACAGCTTCGCTATCAGCCGCTGTTCATGCTATATTGTCTGGTATGTTGGTCTGGATGGTGGGACCACTGCTTATGACATTGTTTCAGGTAAACGGGGTGGAAAGTAAAATAGATTCGGTTGTTGAACAGCCATTGGATCCATCGGCAACATCTGAAATCGTAAAAGATTTGAGCGGTTCGGTTGATTCCTTTAAAGAGGACATGAAAAATTGGATCAATGAACTGGTGCTTGCTGATACCAGACAGAATACTTTAGTAAAATTCTGCTGGTTGATTATGATTGTCGTTGTTGGGAAAAACTTATTTTTGTATCTTCAAGGTTTCTTCATGGCATTTGTTCAGCAATCGATAATTCGTTCGTTTCGAGATAAACTTTTTAGTAAATATCAACGTTTGTCGCTTGACTATTTTCACTCCCGTCGCACCGGACAGATAATATCAAGAGTTACTAACGATGTAGTAGTGTTGAATGAGTCTATAGATATCGGTTTTAATAGGTTAGTAACTGATTCAATTATGGTAATTCTTTTTGCGGCTTTTCTAATTGTTATCAGTTGGAAATTAACTCTTCTGGCGATGGTGATTATGCCATTAGTTTTTATATTTATCTGGTTTATTGGGAAAAAACTAAGAAAATATTCGGAACGGTCGCAAGAGCGGATGGCAGATGTTAATGCGGTTCTTGAGGAATCGGTTAATAATATTCGGATAGTTAAAGCGTTTTCAATGGAAAATTTTGAAATTAAAAAGTTTTCCGAAGCAACTTTTAATTTTTTCAGAGCTTTACTACGCATGACAAGAATAAGGCATTTGGCTTCTCCCATAAATGATACGCTGACTTCTATAGCCGGTGTGATTATTTTGATTTATGCAGGAAGCCAGATAATTGATGGAACGGGTGAACTGGACGCAGGTGATTTTATGACCTATGTGGTAGCGATGTTTTCACTTATCAAGCCAGTTAAATCTCTTAGTCAGATTCATATAAAACTACAGGAAGGGATGGCGGCGGCAGAGCGAATCTTTAATGTATTAGATACTCCTGAAAAAGTGAGTGATCCGACAACACCTAAAATCCTTTCTAACCTTGACGATTCTATCAATTATTCTAATATTAGTTTTAGCTATAACGGTACAGATAAAGTTTTGGATGATATTTCTTTTACAGTAAAAAAGGGTGAAGTTGTTGCTTTTGTGGGACCTTCGGGTGGCGGCAAATCAACACTCCTTGATTTATTGCCTCGCTTCTATGATCCGCTTGAAGGTTCAATTTCTATCGACAATTATAATATAAAAGAAGTGTCTTTAAATTCTTTACGGTCACTGATGGGTATTGTCACTCAGGAAACATATTTGTTTAAT
>JAYEHE010000285.1:0-2548 GCA_034659415.1 Candidatus Zixiibacteriota bacterium
TATACCGTAATTTGTCGAAGGCAAGGCTCGAAGAGACTTTCCTACAAAAATCTTCCCTGTATCACGGACAAACTTCAGGAGGAGGTCCACCATTAAACAAATAATCAACCATATATGTTATGTCTGAAATACCTAATTCTTCAGAAGAATCACCATTGAAATTAGCTTCCTCAATGCAAACCGGCGTTATTCCTCCACTAAACAAATAATCAACCATAAATGCCAAATCGGAGATACTAATATCATCTGCCGGATCATTATTGGCATTACCCCGATTACCAATACAGCAACCGGGACTCTTCGAGTGGAATGAAAAACTACTCGTTGACCATGTCTCACCACTGCTTAAATCAACTGCCTTTACTTTCCAGTATTTGATTAAATCAAATTCCAAAGCAGAGGGATAATTAAAGACTGTATCATTTAAAAATATATACTCATCATAAATACCAAACGCAGGATCATCAGAAACCCATAATGTGTAAAGCACAACGTCATTCGGGTCATTGTCAGAAGAGCTGTTCCATATCAATTGAGGATACTCAGTTAAAACTGTATCTCCATCGGCAGGTAAAACCAAATCAAATGCAAGTGGTAATTGATTGACAGCATTCACCCAGAATGATTGAGTTGAAGCATAATCGGAATATTCATAACTATCACTTAAATTTGACCGCCAAAAATACTGCATATCTTCATTTAACGCTACATCAACCATCCAAAAAGTACTTGATGATCCCCCTGTAATTCCCGTCTGAGATGTCACCAAAGATGTTAACGATGCATCAGAGTAAACTTCAAAATTATAAGTTAAATTATCATTCTCAATATCGTATCCATTTAAAACACCTAACGAAGGAGTCGCAGTTGTTACCAATTCATCATTAATCGGTTGCAATGGATCACCCATGACCGGCTTAGTGTTCATGTGGAAAGGTTGCTCTGTCCAATCAGACCAGGTAATTCCATTTGAAACTCTAACCTGAAAGATATAATCAACTCCATCAACAAGAGGTAATCCGGCATAGACAATACTTGTATCAGATCCTGCGAATGGTGCCGGATACCATTGATTATCAGAATTGCTACAAAGATTACCAGTGCCAACTTTAACTTCATATTCCACAATCGACCCGCCAGTTGTATCACTCACTGACCATGCAAAAGTAGGAGTATGATTTGTAATATTTGTTGTGGCTGTTTCATTTTCCAAAGCAATATTATCAATCAGAGGATTCAACGAAGGTACGCCGCCGTTAAAGAAAGCCATAATTTTCCCAAACAATTCACCACGAGTAGCATAATTTTGCACGGTATTATCATTAGAGATTGATTCAAATCCAAAACTCATAAGAAATAACTTATAAGTGCCATTGTAACTCAACCCACTGACTCCACCCGGAGAAATCAAAAAATCAGCGACAGAACCATTGGTGGTTGACATAGTTTGCATTTCAGTCTGATTATGTTGTGGTGAAAAGATTAATTTCATCCCATCACCAATCGGACTTCCTGCCTGTCCGGTATGAGCCGGATAAAATATTGTTTGGTCATATTGGGCACGAAGATAATTCGCTAAGAATGTTGGATCTGAACTATCTAATTGGCCCATTATTGATTGGCCGGTCATAAACAGATTACCATCGTTGTCCATAAACCCTTCCAAAGCAGTTATGTCAGAAGCAGAAAGAATATTTGAACGAGCATCACCTACCAGCCAAATTACAGTTTCATAATTATTCAAATCGGTACTTGTAGGAGAACCTGACACAGATTTATCCCAGATTTCAAAAGGCATACTCTTAGCATATAATTCATTTGTTATATATTCTTCATAATTATCACCATTGTCATCATCAACAACAAGCACCTTTGGAATACCGATACTAAGAGCTAACCCGAAAGTGTCAACCTGAAAAGAAATATCAGACGTAACTTCCAGATAAAACGAATCAATACATACGGCAAAGTCAGCAGGAATTGTAAATTTAATAGGATCAACAGTTGCAGAATTCCCACCTGTGCCACCCTCGCCTATTATAGTACCCACATTTACATTGGGTATATCAAATGAGATTGAAAGATTATCAGCCGTCATTGTTCCGATTACGTTTGATGCTGTTGCCCAAGCATTTGCCAGAGTAAATTCAAAAGTAATTGTCTCGCCCTCTTCAGCTTTACCATTATTGTTACCAAAAAGTTCGTCTGAAAATGAATAATTCTGGATTTGAAAACTGGGACGTGAATAATTTATATCAAAACTAACATACATAATTGAATCCGGTTCAGAAATATTCCAAACTGCCGTTTTTGTAGAAACACCTCTTAAGGGACCAGGTGGATCCTGCATTACAATATATTCAGAACTATTAGGTTCAGTTAAATCATCAAAATGATTCAAACCGTTATAGGGCCAAACATCGCCTGAGTTACCATCTGATGATCCATACTCAAGTTCATAATTTCCATCCGGTTGTTCAAAAGTAACTAAACGATGCCAATCAACTGTATTATCCGATTGATTTTCATCAACATGACAAATCACTAA
>JAYEHE010000286.1:0-2547 GCA_034659415.1 Candidatus Zixiibacteriota bacterium
GGTTGTATGACTCTCTGGTTGAAGATTCAGGAGAAGGACTGGTTTACTAAA
Source organism: Candidatus Zixiibacteriota bacterium (assembly GCA_034659415.1). Taxonomy (GTDB): domain Bacteria; phylum Zixibacteria; class MSB-5A5; order GN15; family FEB-12; genus QNAD01. Next base: position 52 of record JAYEHE010000286.1, read on the forward strand.
TTTATTATGACCATAGCAGCTAATCACCCAAACCAAACTTGGATCGAAGCGTTGATATATTCTCTGCACCCAGACAACCTAGCTCCAGCAGTCTATGCTTATTTACAGGAGAACTGACATGATCACAAAAGAACTACTAATCAGACTTGCAAAGGAGCAAACACCGTGGGCTACATATATTGCGATGGATGAAACTTTAAAATTCTTTGCTCATCGTGAAAAACCTAAACCAAACGAAGGATTTTGGAAGGCTGATGGACATAGTAAATGTGTTAAATTGCAGATTCCAAATTATATCTGGCAAGAAAGTTTAGTTGAAATTCCTCAAGATAAACAAACTTATCACGGACGACTTGAACCTGAGTGGCACGACTTGACCTGGGCAAGAGACCGGGTGTTCAATGGCCATAAGGTATGCCATTTCGGTCAAGAGTCCGAAAGCTATTTCTACGTAGACAAGAATGAGATTTATATGTCTAAATCAAATGACCCTATCGACTATATAAAACCTAATGAATTTGCCCGAGGGGTTAAATGGAAACTCCACGAAGAACCGAAACCAGAGTTTATTGGGGGGTGGCAGGGAGAACAAGATGAAAATGTTTTGGACTAAACTTAAATTTGAATTCTTTATCCTAACACTTGTTGACGGTACTTGGGAAGATGCTTTCTGTGAGAAGCACGGTGTTACTGTTTCCCTTAACGGAATGAAAGTGAGGTCTGGCAATCAACACAGCACTGTAGAATAGAAATATTGCAAAGCATGGGAGGAATAAATGGATAATAAAAAAATGACAGCAGAAGAATGGCATGACTTGACTTGGGCAAGGGATCAAATGTTACAAGGGGGAAAGGTCGTGTTTAATGGGCAAGAAGACGTTAATGGTGAATATTGTTTTTATGATAAATTTTCTGAAAAATTTTATGTTGATTTTGGACATAATGGAACAGAAATTCTGCAAGAGTATCTTGTAGAAACAGAATGGAAGCTCTACGAAAACCCGAAATCAGAACCAAAATTTGTTAAAGGACAGAGGGTATTAGTTGGCGATGCTTTTAATCACCAACTAATACGTAGAATATTTTCTCATAGAAAGGGTGATTTATATTATTGCTTCACTAAAGGCAAAGACGAATGGACTTCTGAGGGTAAGACTTTCGCTTGGAAATATTGCAAAGCATGGGAGGAATAAATGGGCGATCAAAAAATGACAGCAGAAGAGTGGCATAAACTGGCAGCTAAGTCTCTTGCAGAAGAAAACAAAAAGATCATCTTTAACATGATGAAAATGTTTACAGAAGAAAATCAGCGCGAAGGTGAAAAAGTAGCAGAAAGATATGAAAACTCACTGAGAGATCACTTCGCAGGGTTGGCAATGCAAGGGATGCTTACAAATGATCAATGTGATCCGTATGCTGGTTATTTTGATGCTGATATAGCCTATCAAATAGCAGACGCAATGTTGAAAGAAAGAAATAGTTAAATGAAAAGAATAGATAATATTGAGTTTAGATGGTCAAACTACAATAAAAAATACGAATTAGTCCAATGGAAAAAATGGGGAGATCATGAAAATGGTGAATTCCGTTTTGTACTTGCTTTTTATAATAAAGGGTCTGAAGGATATGAAATTAGTTTTGTAGGAGACAGACCATTTAAAGTTGAGGATACTAATTTACTTTGGAAAATGTTAAAGTTTGGCCAAAATGTTTGTAATGCTGAATTTGATATGGAGGAGGAATTATGATGGTAAGTATTTAAATAGTTATTTTTATTGTAAAATATTTGATAACCTTATATCTTTAAAAATGGAACAAATTTTTGACGGAGGTAAAACCAATGAAATCAAAAGAACTTAAGAACCAAGAAGCTGTAGCACGTAATTCAAAATGGGAAGCACTCTCTTTTGAAAACCAACTTGAAGCATTAGATAATACATTTGGTAAAGATCAAGGTGCTGCCAAACAACGTGCTAAAATTGCAAACAAAATTCAAATTCGTGATTCTGCTTCAAAAAAGAAAGGTAAAAAATAATGAAGAACTTAATTATTACACTAACAATTTTGTTCATTGCTTCAATTTCATATGCTGAATTTGTACCCTTGAGTTTTGAGAAGGTATTCGAAGCAAAATATGGAAATGTAACATTTGATCATCAAACTCATGTTGACCAAGATTGTGTAGTTTGTCATGCTGCCATTAATGAAAATATGGGGATGAATAAGGATTTTGGACATGGGTTCTGTAAAGATTGCCATAAGACGGATGCTGGCCCAACTAAGTGTAAAGAGTGTCATATTAAATAGAGAGGTGAAATTATGTCAACTAGATTTAATCTTGAAGAAGCAATCATGAATTCGTGGGATACTACTAACGACATAAAACTTATTACTGAAAGAATATTAGATGGCAAAATTCCTTTATCAGAAGATGAGTTAGCTAACCTTTTAATTGGTCTTGAAAGTATCCATAATTTACGTAGTCAGAAAGTATTT
>JAYEHE010000287.1:0-2545 GCA_034659415.1 Candidatus Zixiibacteriota bacterium
AGAAAAAATAATCAAATTCAGTTTATCTTCTTTTGTTGATAAGTTTCAAATAAAAAACCCGCCTGGAACTAAGCGGGTTTTTTATTTGAATAAAATTTAAAAACTAAATGTCCACTTCATCAACATCAGTAGAAGGTTGGGCAAGGGCTCTGCTTTTTTCCGTAATTTTATCAGGCTTTTTGTTTTTTAATTTTCCTTTGTGTTTTTTCAATTGCGTTTTAACTTTATCTACTGCAAGAGAAAGAGAATTATAAAGATCATCGGTATCCCCTTTACCGGTAATGGTTGTGTTATAGACTTTTACATTAAGCTCAACTTTTTGCAGATGTCTTTCCTTGTCAAGAACCAGGTCGGCGGAGATGATGTTCTCAAAGTAGCGCGTAAGACCATCAATTTCGGTTTCGCATTTTTCTTTCATCTCTTGCGTCAAATCAAAGTGACGTGCCGTAATTGTTTTTTGCATGGTTCAAAACTCCTTTCCATGCTCTCTTAAAAAATTGCGGTTCATATTTGAAATAAAATAAAATTTTTGATTATAAATCTGCTTTGACTGTAGTTCCATTGAGTTTAATTTAACTCCTTTTGCAGATGATAATCAACATTAAAAATTAACATTTTAATTATTTTAAATCCCATTTAATTTAGTTAGTCATTTTCTGACATGTACAACTTCTTATTAATTAAACGTCAAAAAAGCTATTTTCGCTCAAATTATTTTCTAAATTCTGATTATTATTTACTTTGTTGTAACTGAAAGAGTTAAGTTTAACAATTAAGTAACTTTTCATTTGCCGCCTAAACTCAAAATCGTTAAAAAAATAATCTACCTACTTATTATACGTTTTAGAGCTAATCAAGTTACTCTTTTTCTTAGTCTGGCTGGTTGTATTTTCATTTCTTCGCGATATTTGGTTACAGTTCGTCTGGCTAATTTGATGCCTTCCTCGTTAAGCCTTCGGAAAATCTCTTGATCTGAAAACGGTTTTTCAACCGGTTCACTTTTTATTATTTCCTGAATGCGTTGTTTTACCGACTGTTTTGACATATTTTCGCCGTCTTCTTTAGCTATGCCGGAAGTAAAGAAATATTTAATTTCATAAACGCCATATGGTGTTTGCACATATTTACTGTTTGACACTCTACTAATGGTAGCTACGTTCATATCAACATCACGTGCGATATCTTCCATGATTAATGGATTAATAAATGCCGGACCGTTTTCAAAGAAGTCATGTTGTCTGAGAATAATAGATTCCATTACTCTAATCATTGTTGAGCGGCGTTGATTGATAGAGTTGATCATCCATTTGGCTTGTTCCATTTTCTGTTTGATATATTCTTTAGTATCAGATGAAGATTTACTACCACGTTTCACAAGTTGTTTGTAATTGTTATTAATACGGAGTTGAGGGGTTCGGCTATCATTATGAAAAACAACGTGTTTTTCGCCTACACGCTCAATAATTAAATCCGGAACAACTGGCAATGCGGCTGATTCAAATCTTCCTTGAGCTGGAGAAGGTGAGAGTGATTGGATTATATTCATAGATTGTTGAGCTTTTTCGGCTGGGACACTCATTAGTTTGGCTACTTGCAAGATAGATTTTTTCCCAAGGTCATTAATATGTTCTTCGACAATTCGGTATGCTAAACTGTTTTTCATCCCTTTTTCATCGAGTTGTAATAACAATGACTCTCTTAAATTGCGTGAACCAACCCCAGTAGGATCAAATTTATGTATTTGTAGTAGAATGCTCTCAATTTTTTCAGCTTCTACATCCAATTCATCAGCCATTTCGTTAACACTTATTGATAAATACCCATCAGGTGCTATATTTCCAATTATATATTCGCCTATTTGATGTTCTTCTTCGGATAATTTTAGAAGTAAAAGCTGGTCTGTTAAATGAGAATAAAGATTAATCGGTGCGGCGGTGGTACCTTCAAATATCTCTTGTGGTGATTCTCTAAGTTCTTTTACTTTATATCCCTCATCATAATCTTCGTTAAGATATTCATCCCATTCAGTATCTTTGTCTTTATCCTCTGTCTCAAGTTCTGATTGTTCCTGATTCGGTTCAAGTTCTTCAACTTCTTCTAAGAGAGGATTGATAGCCAGCTCATGCCTGATTGTTTGCTCCAGTTTTAAAATAGGCATTTGAAGCATTTTTAAAGATTGAATTAGCTGTGGAGCTAACTTTTGCCTAAGACCTAAACCTAATCCTAATCCTAATTTCATAATTTTTTTCCTGTCTTAATTCAATTCATGTTGTCTATTACTACCTTAGATTATCGGATTGACAGGATTTCCTTTTATAAGGCAATCAAATTTCGTTCAACAATTAAACAGTTTTCAATTTAGCCTAAATTTCTCACCTAAATAAACTTTTCTTGCTTCCGGGTCGTTAGCTAAAAATTCAGATGAACCCGATGTTAAAATCTGGCCATCACACATAATATAAGCTCTATTACAGATAGACAGAGTTTCTCTTACATTATGATCAGTAATAAGAACCCCTAAATTCTTTTTAACGAGCCGTTCAAT
>JAYEHE010000288.1:0-2545 GCA_034659415.1 Candidatus Zixiibacteriota bacterium
TAGAAAAGGTGCTTATGATTTTATGATTAAACCATTCCGCCTGGAAACTCTTAGAAATATAATTAAAAAGGGTATCGAACATCAACGGGTATTGCGTGAAAATTTAAGTTTAAAAGGGCAAGTGGAGTTTTTAAAATTGACCCAGGCTAATATTGTAGGAACGGATTTAGATACATACTTGGATATGATTGCTAAATCATGCAGAAATGAATTTTCAGCGTGCGGAGTTTCGTTGATCCAAGTTAAACCAAATTCAAAAGAAATAATCAGAACAATTATTGACAGTAAACAGGAATGCTACGAAAAATTATTAGATGAAAAATTATTATATCATTTTGATTTCACCAAATCAACAAAACCGGTTATTCAAACCAAAGAACAATATGAAAATGATTCAAAATTTTTTGAAGTGATGATTTCCAAACCTATTTTTGAACGACGCAAACTTCATGGGGTAATAAATATTTTAATAAAATCCAAATTTGGGAAAATTATCCCCGGTCAATTAGATTTGCTCTCTATATTGTCAAGTTCCGCCGGCTCGGCGATTGCCAATAATAGTTTGTACGAAGATGTACAGAAATCTTATATTCAGGCTATTAAAGGGCTGGCAAATTCCATAGAAGCCAGAGACCAATATACTTCCGGACATACTGACAGGGTTTTGAAATTATCCGAAGCAATTGCTAAATATCTAAACTGGACAGAAAAGCAGATTGAATATTTAATTATGGGTTGTACGCTTCACGATATAGGGAAATTAGGTGTGCCGGATTCAATTTTGAATAAACCGGATATTCTTACTGACTCAGAAAGAAAACAGATGCAAAAACATCCTGAACTGGGGATGAAAATTATTAATGGTATTGACCTATTCAAACCGGCTATTCCTTATATTGTGTCACATCATGAGTGGTATGATGGTTCAGGGTACCCTAATGGTCTAAAAGGTGAAGATATTCCTATCGAAGGCAGACTGTTGGCTGTTGCCGATACTTTCGATGCCATAATATCAGATAGGCCTTATCGAAAAGGTAGAAGTGTCAAAATTGCATTGAATGAGCTTATAAAATATGCAGGAACCCAATTTGATCCATATATTGTAAATAAATTCATAGAACTTCTAAAATCAGATGGAATAGATTTATATAAATTATATGATGACAAATTGGATTTTGATTTTCTTGAAACTATCAAAACTACCGAAAAGGTATCGGTGTAAAAGAGATAAACATAATTATCAATGAGATTATCCCCAAAGTTTTTGCACTTTTCGAAATTGGTTTGCTGTCGTTTAAAGTAGGCGGATGATTAACCCCAAATATCAAACCAAAAGCGGCAAACATCCACCAAACCGTAGATTGAAACCCCAAAAGTATCAAGCCAACCATAGCAAATTTACCCAACAGATGCTGTTTCTTTTCAAATAAACCATATACTATATGACCGCCATCGAGTTGCCCAACCGGAAGCATATTAATAGCCGTTACCAAAAGCCCGACCCACCCGGCAAAAGCGGCTTCGCTTAAATGATAAAAATACCCGTCAGGAGCCGCACCAATAATATTTAAAGTTAAAAATTTCATCAATAGTGATTCGCCGGTTAATGAAAAAGACATCTCGGTCAGACCAAATTGTTCTAAGGGAATCAATGATGATTGTGTCAACCCAAAAGATAACCAGAAAAAAGCAACCACCCATCCGGCAACAGGACCCCATGCACCGACTTCGATTAAATCCCGCCTGTTCCAAAACGGAGATTTTGATTTTATTATAGCCCCAAAAGTACCAATAATATTTGGAGCCGGGATAAAATAGGGCCATGAAGTTACAATATTTCGCCTTCGACTGGCAATATAATGCCCCATTTCATGCACAAACAGAATTGATATCATCGCAAAAGTAAATATCAATCCGGCACCGTTTGAAATATCCGTAATAGTACTTTCAAGTATTTCACTAAAATTTGCCTTGTCCAGGTTTTTGATAAAAACCGGAATGAAATAAATTGTGAAAAATGTTGTGATAAACAAAATTATATTGATCAATGGAATTTTATTTTTAGGAGTTGGGTCGATTGTTAAAAGAATGACATCATCCTTTTCATCGAGAATAAAAGAATATCCGGCAAGTTTTAGGCGGTCTTTGGTATGTTTAATTACTTTCGTTCTATCAAATGGAGTTGTTAAACTAAAGACGACTTTTTCATTTTGTCGATAAACTGCCTCAATATTAAAAATATCTTTTAAGAGATTATCCAATATCGTGATTTGTTTTTCCTTATTATTCATGTAAGTAGTTACGAAATCAAAATTGGTTTGTCAGTTATTTTTTTGTGATTATATTTTCCCCTGTCGTTATTTTTTTGTGATTATATTTTTTTCTGTCGTTCCTGTGAAAACAGGAAACCAGGTTTTCTTGTTTTTTTTCATTTCAAATTCTATTGTAAAGGCAAATCACCAACAAAGATAAAGAGAACCTGGATTCCCGATCGGCGTCGGGAATGACAAAGATAAAAAAAGAATGACAAAAACAAAAAAAGAAT
>JAYEHE010000289.1:0-2541 GCA_034659415.1 Candidatus Zixiibacteriota bacterium
TATATATGAATATAATTACATTGGTTTTGTGTCCAATGTTTTCTGTTTAATGATTGAATAAAAAATAAATTGTTAATATGCATGGAGGCTTAAATGAAATTTAAACTGATAGGAATGGTTTTATTCCTTTTGTTGCCTTTTGTTGCAACAGCTCAGAATGGTCTGTACACGATTGACCATATCGATGGTTTGTGGAACACGGATACTTTATCAATTAATACTCCGATTGTGTTTCATCTTCGCGCCAACAATAATGCATCAGAAAACATTGTAGGTCAAACCAATGGCTTTCGGATTTATTCTGATGATGGTGCTACATGGGATACAACTATTGCCGCGGAAACCGGAGCAATAGATGCCACAATGTTTGAACAGACATTTATTAATTTGTTTAGTATAGATGGTGCCGGTGCAGATACTGTAGGTTTTGGCGGTTTCAAATTATTTACGCCAGGGATACCAGTTGGATTTAATGAAATCACTTATACTATTACAATTGGACCGATTGATGCTTCCAATCATAAAAAAACAATCTGCATTGATTCATCTTATTATCCACCGGCAAGTGCCTGGACTTGGGCGATTTTATCACCCGGAGAATTGTACCCTGATTGGGGTGGACCATATTGTTTTACTGTTTTTGACCCGTCAGCACCGGAAGTTTCTAATTTGATTTTATCTGATGAAACTTTGGATTTTTATGGAGTTGCAGGAGGAGAGACTCCATCGGCACAGCAGTTGTCTATAAGTTCCGATGGTGAACCGCTCTTTTTTACTTTAACAGAAAATGCCGATTGGCTCGTTTTGTCTCCGACACAAGGAACAACAACCAGCAATATCAATGTATTGGTAAATACAATAGGATTAACAGCTGGTTCATATTCTGAGACGATAATAGTTACTTCATCCGCAGCGGATAATTCGCCACAGGAAGTGGTTGTAAATCTTGTCATGGAAGAACCACCACCTCAGATATCGGTTAGCGATAATCAATTTTTCTTTAATGCTGTGCAAGGTGAATCTAACCCGCCTTCAAAGACTCTGACTATAACAAATGGTGGAGGTAGCAGTTTGAATTGGTCTATTACTAATAGTGAGAGTTGGTTATCTCTTTCGCCTCTGGCGGGTGTAGATTCAAATGATGTTACAATTTCAATAGATATTACAGGGTTAACTTTTGGAGATTATGAAGATACAATCACGATTTCTGATCCTGTTGCTGTTAATGATCCGGTAAAGATACCAATCTTTTTGGGTATTGGTTCTGATTTACCTATAATTCAGGTTTTGGATACTTTTAATTATGTCAATGTCCCTGCTCCAACTTCTTCGATTCCACCGTGGACAATAACAATACAAAATGGAGGAGCAGGAGCTTTTAATTTCTGGTTAGAGGAAGATTCTCCCAGAATATTAACTATGACTCCTTCATCGGGAGTATCACCGCAGTCGGTAGAAATCGAATTTAAAGTAAATTCCGGTTCTGCCGGGGATAATTTTTTGGACACTGTTTGGGTATATTCCAATGAAGCAATTAACTCGCCGGTTCCGGTTATATTTCTCCTTCATTTTACGGAACATCCGGCTACAATAAGGTTAAGTCGTGATACAGTACCGGTATTTCTTTTTGAATGCGATAATGGGGCGGAGAATGAGCTGCCATCGGAGAATTTCGTAGTGGATAATATTGGTGGAGATGATCCGATGTATTATAAGCTTCATTATGAGTCAGATTTATTTACATTAAGCTCCGATTCGGGCATAGCTCCTCAGTTGATAACTCTATCAGCAATTTATAATGATTATCCGATTGGCACTTATCTTGATACAATTGTTTGTGAAGGTATTAATTCAATAAATAGATTTGATACGTTAATTGTCAAATATAACATTATATCCGGTTTGTCTGACCCAGAAATATGGATGTCTAAACAAGGTTTTGTTGTACCGGTGCAGGAAAATTCCGGACCAACTTTCCCTCTTTCATTTGAAATAAGAAATGCAGTAGGCGGATGTATGGAATGGGAAATTCAAGAAGATGTTTCATGGTTATTCCCATCGGTAACATCAGGAAATGTTCCTCTCTCGTTCAATCTTGGAGTAAACCCAGGTGGATTGACAATGGGGTTTTATCAGGATTCTTTGTATGTTGTAGCACCTGATGCAACTAATTCGCCTGATTTACTTTTACTAATACTTAAAGTATGGCGTTTCCATGGTGATTGGAATTATGACGGCAATATTCATATATCTGATTTGATTGCCAATGTTAATTATCTTTTTCATGAAGGACCTGATCCTAAGCCGGAACGGATTGTTGGTGATTTGAATTGTGATAGAGTAATTACGGTAAGTGATTTAACTTATTTTGTTGCATATTTATTTGAACAGGGTCCGATACCTTGCGGAAATCCTTATTAACTATATTCTATTGTAATTTACAAATCCCCCAAATTAAATTGGGGGATTTTTTTATAATAGATAATATGCATTTTCTGCGTTTTATTTTATCTTCTTGACAAATTACAACTTTCACATAAC
>JAYEHE010000290.1:0-10882 GCA_034659415.1 Candidatus Zixiibacteriota bacterium
ACTTTCCATATTTGAACTTTGACTGGGGCAGCGTCAAGTTCAAATATGGAAAGTTAATATTGGACAAATACCTCTTTATCTTTTAGACACTAATATTCCGGAAAATTCCAGTAAATGTCGTGAGATTACCTCCGTCTTATACGGTGGTGATAAAGATATGCGTATAAGACAAGAAATTATTCTGGGCATAGGCGGTATTAGAGCTTTGAGAGCGATGAAAATCGAGCCATCAGTTTATCATATCAACGAAGGGCATTCCTGGTTTTTAACGTTAGAAAGAATTAGATTTTTAATGCAAGAACGTGGTTTGTCTTTTAAACAGGCATCACAATATATATGGTCAACAGCTATCTTTACTACCCATACCCCTGTACCAGCTGGCAACGAAAAATTTGATTCTATTTTAGTACGAAGATATCTGGACAAATTTATTAAGCAACTGGGAATCAGCTGGGAAGAATTTATTTCAATTGGGAAAGTATTCCCCAAAGATAAAGATGAATTATTTTGCATGACTGTTGCCGCTTTAAAATATTCTGCTTTTTCAAATGGGGTTTCCGAGCTTCATGGTAAAGTCTCAAGAGAAATGTGGCATAATATCTGGCCGGAATTACCAGCAGAAGAAATACCTATCAAAGCAATCACCAACGGAGTTCATTCTTCATCATGGATATCACATGATATGCATGAATTATTTGTATCTTATTTTGGCTCTAAATATGAAGAATTCTCCGGCCTTCCCGAAATTTGGGAAAAAGTTTATAAAATCCCAGATGCCGAGCTATGGCGAGTTCATAACCGACGCAGGGAAAGGCTTGTATTTTTTGCCAGAAAAAAATTAAAACAACAAATGCTCAGGCGCGGTGTATCACAATATGGCATCCAAAAAGCCGAACAAATATTAGACCCTCAAATATTAACAATTGGTTTTGCAAGACGGTTTTCTACCTATAAAAGAGGAGCCTTGCTCTTTTCCGACTTGGACAGATTAGATAAAATTATAAATAATCCTACTAAACCAATTCAGATAATCTTATCAGGTAAAGCTCACCCTCTTGATAATCCAGGCAAAGAAATTATAAGACAAATCATAGATTTTGCTGCAGATGAACGATTCCGTAATAGGATATTATTCCTTGAAGATTATGACATAAATATAGCAAGATACCTTGTGCAGGGTGTTGACGTATGGTTAAATACTCCCAGAAGACCTCAGGAAGCATCCGGAACGTCCGGAATGAAAGCTGCTATGAATGGAGCATTGAATTTATCAATTCTCGATGGCTGGTGGTGCGAAGGATATAATGATAAGACCGGATTTAAAATCGGCAACGGTGAAGATTATTACAATGTTGAACAACAAGATATAATGGATGCTGAAATGCTGTATAATTCTTTAGAACGCGAAGTTATACCCACATTTTATAATATCAATGAAATCGGATTACCAGTTCAATGGATTGCAAAAATGAAAGCTTCAATCCATATGGCTGGAGAAAAATTCTCTGCCCAACGAATGATAATGGATTATACCAAACAATTCTATATCCCCGCCATTGACACTTGTACCAAACTGCAAGAAAACAATTATGATTTAACTAAAAATCTTACTGATTGGCTGGATAGAATGTCATCCAGTTGGGAAAAAATTGATATCACATCAGTCGATGTGCCCAATCCAGGGACGACTTTATTTGTCGGTGAACAAATGGATATTACTGTAAAAGTCTTTCTTGGTAAAATAACTCCAGATGATATTAAAGTGGAGCTTGTTTCCGGTAAGTTAGATTCTCAGGAACGAATTCTCGATTATAATCCTATTGAAGCAGAACTAATTGATGATGATTCCAATCAGGACAATGTTTTTACTTTCAGGGGAAAAGTTGCCAGTAATGAATCTGGTCGATTCGGGATTACAGCCAGAATTATACCAAAAAGTAATGTTCTTCCTCATACATTAAAACCAAAATTGATAACCTGGTGGTAAAACATTTGATTTAGACAAATTAAATAGATTTTTTTAATTTTCGTTCATAATTAAAATGCCAGAGCTTGACTTATTACTGATTCTCACATTTCTTGAAAAACAAAACACTATAATAATTTAAATCCATGGAGGAACTATGAAAAAAGATATGAAAAATCTTATCTTTATTTTGTCCGCTTGTTTCCTGTTGCTTTTCCCCCAAGTTCAGGCTTTTGATTTCTCTGAGCTTGAAAATTCTGTGTCTGAAAAAACATTGGACAACGGTTTAAAAGTCTTGGTTATGGAAAGACATGACGCTCCCGTTGCATCTTTTGTAACATTTTGTAATGTTGGCGGAGCAAATGATCCTAAAGAATACACCGGACTGGCTCATATGTTTGAACATATGGCATTTAAAGGAACTCCGGATGTTGGAACATCGGATTACGAAAAAGAAAAAGTATTGATGAAAATTGAAGATTCTATCTGGTATGATCTTCGTGCCGAAAGAAAAAAAGGGGTTGCCGCTGATTCAATTAAATTAGAAAAACTTGAAAAATCCTTTGAAGATGCAATTGATGCCGCTAATGAAGTAGTAATTTCAAACGAATTCGATAATATTCTGGAACGTGAAGGTACCGTTGGCATGAATGCCGGCACAGGCATGGATATGACCGTCTATATGATGAGCCTTCCTTCTAATAAAATGGAATTATGGATGGCGATGGAATCTGAGCGCTTTTTAAATCCTGTCCTAAGAGAAATGTATCGTGAACGTAATGTTATTACTGAAGAACGCAGACAAACTCTTGAAAATTCACCAATAGGCAAATTAATTGATGCTATGAAATCTGCGGCATTTACTGCTCATCCTTATGGTATTTCTATCATCGGACATATGTCTGATATTATGAATTATACCAGAGATAGAGCTTTGGAATATTACAAAACTTATTATGTGCCTTCAAATTTGACTATTTCTATAGTAGGTGATGTTGACCCGAAAGAAGTTTTTAAACTAGCTGAAAAGTACTGGAGTCGTATTCCCTACAGTCCTCCACCCGATAAATTGGCTACAATAGAACCTGAACAAAAAGGCGAACGTAGAGTTGAATTGGAAGACCCATCACAACCATTCATTGCTATCGGATGGCATATCCCTGAGGGAACTCACCCTGATTTTCCTGCTCTTAAAGCTATGTCAGATTATCTGGGACAAGGCAGAACATCTTTATTTTATAAAAATCTTGTCAAAGATAAAAAAATTGCCGCTCAAACTGGTATTTTCCCAGGCTATCCCGGAACTAAATATCCATGCCTTTTATTAGCTTATGCAATGCCAACTCCTGACCATACTAATGAAGAATGTGAAGAGCAAATTTTTGCTGAAATTGAAATACTCCAAAATGAACTCATAAGTGCTGAAGATGTTGAAAAGATAAAAGCTCGTACTAAAGCATCACTCATCAACCAGATGAACAGCAACATGGGACTGGCTATGCAACTGGCAAGTCACCAAAATAGTTGGGGTAATTGGAGAGAATTGTTTAAGTCATTAGATAAAATTAATGCGGTAACAGCCAAAGATATTCAACGGGTCGCACAAAAATATCTGACTAAACAAAATCGTACAGTCGCAAAATTAAACACATCCGGAAGCTAATACAGGAGCCTATATTATGAAATATATTAAATTTATCTTACTTGGAATCATTCTGATTTTTGCTCTAACTTCTATGAGTATAGCTCAGGATGTTGAAAAAATTGATTTTCCGAAATTGAATAAAATTCAAATTCCGGATATAGAAAAAATTACCTTAGAAAATGGTATTACTTTATACCTGCTCGAAGATAATTCACTGCCCATTTTTAATGTCCGAACACGAATTAATTGCGGTTCTTATTTGGAAGAAGCTGATAAAGTTGGACTTTCAAGTATTTGTGGCAGTGTCATGCGTACCGGTGGTACTTCCAAATGGACTGGAGATGAGATTGATGAGTTACTCGAGGGAATCGGAGGGTCTGTTGAAACATCAATTGGCATGACCTCGGGTAATGCTACTGTTAATGTTTTAAGTGAATATTCAGAACTTGGATTGGAAGTTTTAGCCGAAATTCTTCGCCGACCAGTATTTGATCAGGATAAAATTGATTTGGCTAAAGTTCAAGAAAGAACAGGTATCTCTCGTAGAAATGATGATGTCGGATCGGTTGCACGCCGAGAATTCACAAAACAAATTTATGGCAAAGATTCTCCTTATGCACGTACTGTCGAATATACGACACTCGATGCCATTAACCGTGATGACCTTGTAGAATTCCATAAAACATACATTCAACCTCAAAATATTCAACTTGCTATTTGGGGTGATATCGATAAGAAAAATGTCATTAAATTAATCAAAAAGTATTTCGGGGATTGGGCTATTGGCTCTACAGAAGTTCCTCCCCCACCAAGAGTTGACTATGATTACCGAAGCAAAGTTTACTATGCAGAAAAAAAGGATGCTAAGCAATCTTACATCAGAGTCGGCCATATTGGTGGAACAGTATTTGACGATGATTATACTGACAGAATTGTTATGAATTCTATTCTTGGTGGCGGATTTGGTAGTCGTGTCACCGATGCCGTAAGAACAAAACTCGGCTTGGCTTATTCAGCAGGAGGCAGATATATATCCAATTTTGCCTACCCCGGTTATTTCTTTATGATTGCTTCAACTAAACCGAGTAGCACTATCAAAGCTGCTAAAGAAATGATCAAACAGATTAAGTCAATGCACACCAATCCACCTACAAAGACAGAAATGAAAAAGGGAAAAGATGGCTATCTTAACTCCTTTGTTTTCAATTTTGATACTAAATCTGAAGTTATAAATAGAATGATGACTTATGACTTTTATAATCTCCCATCGGATTTCCTTCAACAAGAGAAAGAAAAAGTTGAAAAAGTTTCCCCTGAAGATGTTGTCGCCGCTGCCAAAAATAATATTCGAACTGATCAAATGATTGTTTTAGTTGCTGGCAATAAAGATGAATTTGATGAACCCTTAACTTCATTAGGACTTGGGGAAGCGGAGATGATTGATATCTCTATTCCTTCTCCTGAAAATAATCAGGAACTTGAGATAACTGAGGAAAATCTCAAAAAAGGTAAAAACCTTCTTGATAAAGCTGTTGTTGCTGCCGGCGGAATTGATAGTTACAAAAATATTAATGCTATCTCAATTAAGGGACAAATGCTCATCTCTACCCCTAACGGTGAGTTCGCAGTAAATCTTCAGAAGATGGAAGCTTACCCTGACAAACAATTTTCTCTGATTGAAGTTATGGGACGTAAAATGTATGATATCACTAATGGCAACACCGGGTGGAAAACTGACCAAGCAACGGGTGAACTCGTTCAGAAAACCGAAGATGATATGATTGAAGTTAATAAAGATTTTTCACGAAATGTGAACCTTCTTTTTAAAGAATCAGACAACCCGTCGTATCAAACAGTTTACAATGGATCAGGCAATGAAAATGGTCAGGCTGTTGAATATGTTGCTTTAGTTGATAAAACAGGTGAAGTCATTTGTACATTCGGATTTAATAATCAAACTTATCAATTAGTTTCTAAATCACATTTTGGTACAACTCAGATTGGCGAAGGTTTGGTAATTAAATATATGGATGATTTTCAGGAAATCGACGGTGCCAAAATTCCTATGACAGTTGAAACCCATATGAATGACCAAAAACTGATGACCCTCAAAATTGAGGAATTTCTGATAAATCCAACCCTCCCCTCCAATCAGTTTGACAAACCGTAAATAATTATTTTCATAATAGAATAAACCGGCTAATATAGTCGGTTTATTCTATGCTTATTTCTCCGAAATAAATCCAACAAATCATAGCAAATATCCAGATAAGAATCTCCAAAATTTAAATAAAAAAAAGCGATAGCTAATAAAAACTATCGCTTATAAAAATTGAAACACAACTTATTTCACAGACGCATATTCTTCTTCCATTGTGATATCAGCAATAGTATCTAAAGAAACCGTTTGTTTCTCCATATCTCCATTTTTTCTTACTACAAAATTGATATCTTTCCCACTAATTTTTACCATCATTGGTGAAAAAGTATGCCAATCATTTTCATTAGCTTTCAATTTCAAATTAATATTCTTTTTATTATTGATAGCCTCAAAAAAAGTAGCCAAAACAGTTGCACTATCGCCATTGCCATTATCTTGAGTTTGCTTCTCAAATTCAACAACACTATTTTTTATGTTGCTCCTTGAATTTAATACTTCTTCAATTTTTCTAAACTTGGAATTAAAATAATCATTTTCGGCTAAAGGATTATTGGAAATAGCATACTTTATGAGATCAATATCTTCTGTTGATAAATCTTTGAATGGTATTCCACTACTCTCAGATAATTCATATCCATCATTATATGTTAGTGGAATTTTTAATTTATTTAATGAATTTAAGTCTCTATAAATTGTACGATGTGATACTCCGCAGATGTCAACCATGTCTTGAATATGTAGTGACTTATTCTCTTCCAAAAGCTTAATCAGCTTTAATAGCCTCTCGGGTTTTGTCATATCCCCTCCTTTTAGAGTTCATTCAAGTCAACAAATGACACTCGTAATAATATTACAAATTAAATTTTCATGTATATAACAACTAAATAATGTAACTTAGATTTTCCCTTCATTAACTTAAGTTATGCCACCATTTTTTAAAATTAATGATAAACTCTCTACTATAATTGTCTCTATACATTAAACGGACAATTCATGTCATTAGTCAATGAGACAATAATACGCACGAAATACGTATTCATGTTACGTAATTACATTGATTGTAAATAAGTTGTAAGATTGATGTTTTTATTTTGAAGTTTAAGTTTTTTTCGAATTATTTCCCTGTGTTTATGGACTGTAAGTAATGATAGGTTAAGAGCTTGGGATATATCTTTAGATGTTTGTCCGTTTTTTATCAAATTACTTATCTCAATTTCACGAGGGGTAAGAGTTGAATACTGTTTTTTAATTTTATTTATAAAACTCGATGAAATTCCTTTTAAATCTTTCTCTAAACTCATGAGATCAATTTGCAAATCTTCTTTTTCTGTCTTATTTGCAATTCTTCTTAATGTTGGTAAAATTGCATTTTCGATATTGGTATTGATTTGTTCTCGAATCAACTGTTTCTCATTTTCTATTTGAAACATAATTTCTTTGAGTGCAATATTTTTTTCATTTAACTCTTGTCTTTCCAACTCAAGAGTTTTAGTAGTTTGTTTCAACTTCTGTTCAGATAGTATCCGTTCAGTAATATCATTATACACACAAAGACAAACTTCACCAAATTCCGGATGTTCAAGAGTTGAAGCATTCACAGTAGCGTAAAATGAAGAGCCATCTTTTTTAATCAATTCAATATCACCCCTCCATTTTCTATTTTTCTTCAATTTTTTAAACATTTCAAAAGTATCTTTATATACTTCTTCCTTGGAGGCATATACAATACTGACATGATGACCAAATAATTCGCCAGGTTCAAAGCCAAATAGAGCATCAAATTTTGAATTTGTATAGACAATCAAATCGTCTTTGCTTCGGATAAGAATAATCCCCTCTTCCATCTCTTCAACAATTTTACTGTGAAGATTAACAGAATTTTCAATCAACTTATCTTTGCTAATATCATTTAGAATTGCTGACCAATATGTAGTTTCATTCTTCACAAAAACAGGAACGACCTGAAGGCAAAACCACCGGCTTGGATTTGGTTTTATGTCCAATCGGAAAATTAAATTATCAATAAATTTATTTTTTTTAATATCTTTTATTGTTTTTATTACTATCTCTTTATCTTCAGAATCTATCAATTTTACAAATTCACTCAAATCATCGATAGATGTTTCTTTTGAAATATTTGGAATGTCTTTTATATTGTCATTTATAAAATGAATTTTAAAATCATTTCTCTTATTGATAGAGAACAAAACATAAACGCCTGAGAAATCCTGAAACAATTCCTCCATTTTCATATTATCAAAATTTAATTCTTTTATTGATCTACTTGGTCCCATTTTACTATCAAATTTCAAATAATGTTTTATTTTAAATAAATACCGACAATTACAGGCAATCAACAACTATTTACGGGACATGCAATTGGTTATTTCTAATAAGTTTCTAAGAAATATTTTCCAATATTTTTTAGGTTTTCTCGTATATTATCAGGTTTTTGGACATGAGCATATTGTCCAAATGTTATAATCCACCTCTGGATTTCATCAATTCCTCTTGTAGTAACTTTATATAAAATCTCGTCTTCAGATATTTCTTCGATAATTTCTTTTGGATGATGAGAACCAGTTTTAATAATTGACACAGCCGGTCCTACAAATTTTACAACAACTTCAACAGGATCATCATTGTAAATTAACCAACTGTCTTCAAAATATGACTCAACATTGACATCATCATTTCTGAAAAATGTATTTTCTAATATCTCTACTTGCATAATCCTACTAAGCCGAAACGTCCTGAATTTTCCCCGAAGGTGGCAAAATGCTACTAAATAAAAGGACTTGCCCTTAAAAATTATAAAATATGGTTCTACAATCCTATCTGTAATTTCAGATTTAATAGAATGATACTTTATTTCTACCTGCTTACATTCTTCAATAGCTTTTTCAATATCTAAAAAATTATTTTCCTGTTGTTCATTAGATATATTACTAATAGGAATATCAATGTAAGTTGAAGGTCTTGCAAATTTACTCTCTTTAAGAATTTTTGTTGGTACATTTGCGTCCAGTTTGGCTTTAATCTTTTTAATTAAATCTGAGTTTTTGCCTGTTGTATTAAGAGGTGTTGATTCTATTGTCAATTTCAAAAAATTATATTCATCAATATCCAAATTTAATGGCGGGAGAAAATTATCAGATGCCAGTTTATAGCCGTTGTCATAATAGATAGGAATATTTGCCTCGGAGAGAGAAATAATATCTCTATATATAGACCTTTCGGTAACATTACATTCTTTGGCTATTGCTGATGCATTTAGGTTTTTTCTACTTCTCAATAAGTTGAGAATATATAATAGTCTATCATATTTGGGCATTCCCATTATAGCAACTCCTATTCATTAAGCGTTTCACAATATATATAATATTTCAAAAAAAACTATGGGGAAATTCCAATTAATCTTACTTTCATCAAATAAATAAACATCCTCCGAACCTCCACGATATCCCATAACCACCCATGTAACAAGCAGATAAAACCCATCAGTCAAATGGCATCCTCTTTGCATTTAAGTGAAACAACAGAACTAAAATGTTTGGAACAAAGGATTATTGTGAGTAGAAGAAATAACAAAAAAAATATAAATGACTCTCAAGTTTTTATAGATTCCTGTCTATTCAAATTTTTCATAAAAACAGTAATGGGGTTTTTAATAATCTCTGTTTTTCTGACATTGGCTCAATGTACTGTCAAAAAACCTCAATCACCTCAATGGTCAACAAATTATGTTATCCCAGTTATCAACCGGACTTATACAATGGAAGAGTTAATCAGTAAGATTGATGCTGAAGCATTAAATATTGAAGGTGATGGAAATGTAGCCTTCAATACTACCGAGCAACTGGATACATTCAACTTAAATACAGAACAACTAAGTACTTCAGGTTTGTCATTTAATACTTCCGATAGCCTTGGTGAAGTTGAAATTGAACCTCCTTCATCTGATCCAGTTACAGTAAGTTTAGCATCAGTCGCAGGAGGTCTGGCAACTTCGCTTGCAGGTGACAGTCTTCGAATTCCGGAAAATTTATTCAATGTTGTTTTCAATATGCCAACCATTTCAACTTTTTCATCAGCAACTATAGCCGAAGGAGACTTGTTGTCTATTGTAAATAATAATTTAGGCACACAATTAAACAATGTTATTGTCCAAATTCTCGATTTAAGCAACAATACTACAATTTCTACTACAAGTTTTAGTTCCAGCATTCCTCAGGGTGTTATTGACACTTTAGTGGTTAATCTGGATGGTAAAACTATTTCAAGTAACATTCGAATGATTACCTGGTTTGAAACTTCTGCGGCAAGAATTGACTCTGCCTCTACACGAAATATTCAAACACAAATTGAATTTTCAGATATTTTAACAGTTTCCAATGCTATCGCAGAAGTCCCACAAATAATAAAAAACTTTTCTTCTACTGTTGAATTATTGGAAACAGACATAATAGAGTCAGCCTTATTAGAATCTGGCACTATTGGATTAAGAATAACTAATGGCTCAACAATTCCAGCTAATCTTAATATTTCAATTCCTGATTTATCAAAAGACAATGTTGCTTTAAACTTTAACGAATATTTGGATCCCGGAAGAATAAGCTATGTCGAAATTGACCTTAGTGGTTATACATTAGAACCGACCGACTTGGCTCTTCCTCAGGAAATCCAGATTAATTTAATTACCGAAATATCTGCATCAACACCTGATAAATACGCAATAGACAAAGTGGACCTCTTTGCATTTGAGGGCACTATCTCTGACCTCTCCTTTTCAGAAGTTCAGGGAGTTTTTAGCGAGGCTGAAATAAGTTTTGATAATTCATCATTTGACATTGATATCCCTACGGGATTTGAGTCCGTTCAATTTGCTAACGTAAGTTTGGAATTAAATATTAATAACACAGTCGATTTACCGGGATTATTAAATATTCAGCTTGACGGTAGCAATGGAAAAACTTTAATAATTTCCGGTGACATAAATCCTGATGGAACAACAATCATATTAAAAAATGATTCATCTGTTTCTGATTTTATTTATCCAATCCCTGAAACAATTTACGTAAGCGGTTCAGCTTCTATGGGTGAAGAATCT
>JAYEHE010000291.1:0-33228 GCA_034659415.1 Candidatus Zixiibacteriota bacterium
TCAGAGTTCCCGTTCCACCTGAGGCAGTAAGTTGAACTTCGTACTGCACTTCATTGGTGCCTTCTAACAATGAATCGGTTGTTATGGTGACAGCAGGGTTGATGTTTATTATCAGAGCTTTTTCGTTCGTGGAATTAACGACATCGCTTACTTTCGCAGTAAAATTAATTGGTCCTGAAACAATAGCAGTACCGGTCAAGTTCCCATTTGGAGCAAGAGAAAGACCAGCATCGCCTAATTCACCATATTTGTCAGACCATATCAACGAACCACTACCACCGGTTGCAGTCAACTGAGCAGTATAAGATATACCTGCTGTCCACTCAGGAAGAGAAGTAGTTGCTATTTCCACTGCAGAATTTATTGAAAAGGAGTAAATTTGTTCGGCAGTGCTGTCCATTTCGTCTGTAACTTCGGCTGTGAACGTAATCAACCCACTATTCAATGGTGTTCCGGAAACAAGGCCACTGGAACTTATAGATAAGCCAGTTCCTAATAATTCGTTATTTTTATCTATCCATGTGATAGTACCTATTCCACCGTTTGATTCCAACTGTTCGGAATAGGAAATACCAGCTGTCCAACCAGGAAGGGAAGTCGTGATAATTTCCAATTCGCTGCCATAGTCGCAAGAGTAAACAGTTATTTGAAAATCATCTAATGCCGCTTCAACTACAGAGCCTGAACCCAGATCAGAGGCATCAAATCTCATTTTCATTTGTGCTGTTTGTGTAACGTAATCTGTTACATAAAAAGAGTGTTCGTACCACCCTCCGTTAGCTTGATTGATAGGTCCTACTGTTTCTACCAGTGTCCATGATAAACCGTCGTTATTAGATATAAATATATTCATTTCATCATTATTCGGATCAGCTCCATAGTTGTTAGAGTACCAACGAGCGTAATGAATCAAGGCATCATCGACTGAAGAGAGGTCTATAGTAGGTGAAGTTAGAGTAGTAGTCCCGCCATCAACGTCAGAGTCATCATCAGCACTGTCTGTCAGATAGCAAAAGCTGGAGCCATCAAAATCATTAGGAGGATCTCCTCTATCTCCGCCGCCCATTGGAACTCCACGATTCCAATCTCCAGCTGTTACGCTTCCGCTTACCGTCCAACCTTTGTCGGTTTCGAAATGATCTTCAAAGACATTGTTTATACCGCTTGTAACCATTATCGACCATGGTGATGATGGCTCAGGGTCATACATAGTTCCGTTTACAGCTTCATCAACACTTACATAAAACAAAAGTTCGTCATTACATGAAACGGCTGGAAGTGTTGCTTCATATTCGTTAATTCCAACCAGAAACATATCTTCAGTTTGAACTAATCCACCGTTGATGGTATAATGCAACTTGCCTGAACCAGGTACCGGTACACCGCTACCGACACTGGTAACCACAACTGTAAATGATTTAGTCTCGAGTGGGGATATAGTTTCAGGGATACCCTCAGGATAGCTGAAAGCAAGGTCACGAGCTTGCCTTATGGATATTGTCGGGTCGCCAAAAAGGTTAATTTCATAGTAGCACCATCGCATACAACTTTCATTTACACGATAGAGGTTATCTTCTTTGGAATCATGATTAGCTCTGCCTATCGAAGCATTACCTTCACTTGGATTAAATATAGCATCCCAGAACTCGCGATTGAATCTCTGGTTGGGACCGTCAGTAGTGTATCCCGAACCCCATCCATATCGTGCGTTCATTATAACAGCAAAAGCTCCAGCGTCGGTTTTTATATTCATATATTCAGCCCAGCAGTCGGTGCCGTCGAAATGTCCCGCTAAACATGTTTGGGAATAAACTAAACAATGATTAGCATTATTTAGCTGATTTAGAATATCATTATCGTATAACTTCATCGCATAGTTTGGACTGCCATGTCCTAAGTGATTAATAACGTGAAGGTCGTTATTTATATAATTGGTAAGGTCTGATTGAGGCCATGTGTAATCTTGTTCATATAAATCATCCACAGTATAGATATCAGAGGGAATGCCAATAGTTGTGTAACCGTCGGCAGTAGAACCATCCACATTCTGTTCCATCATTGGCTTGGCATAGTCTGATAATCCACCAAACCCGAGATATTCACCAACCATAAGAATATTATTAAGATAAGCATCATTTGATGTTAGGTACTGAATTGTCTTGTTCACAAATCGGTCAACTTCCTCAGTATTTCCTGCGGCGGCACGACCAATATATATTTCAGCTATTAGATCAACATCAGCACCGCCTTCACCGTCGTAAGGTTCGCCCCAATAGGAGTCGCCATCATAGTTATAGGTGCCATCTAAACAAGCGAAGTAAATATCTGACGGCATCTCGTATTCTATTTCAGCTTCAGAACCATCCCAAGATCTGACATACAAATTTTTTGCCGGTATAATGTCATCATCGGCTCCAATAATTACGTATTGGATACCATTAGCGAGGTATTGGTTTCTTATGTAATCACGAACATCATCGGGGTCAGTAGAACCGATATCAGTAGTAGTATGAATCTCTGTTATAATTCCAGTTGTATCA
Source organism: Candidatus Zixiibacteriota bacterium (assembly GCA_034659415.1). Lineage (GTDB taxonomy): Bacteria > Zixibacteria > MSB-5A5 > GN15 > FEB-12 > QNAD01. Next base: position 2,541 of record JAYEHE010000291.1, read on the forward strand.
TGAAAATCCTTGAGGGGTTGAAAAGATGGCATCAGTGTTGCAGTAGTGATTATCAGTAAATCATAATCTCCGGCTTGAGAGTTTTTAGTAGTGTTAATTAATTCAGCAACTTCTGGATTGTCAACCATGTCAAGTATTTGTGCGTAATCGTCGTTTAATCCGCGGAATAGTGATTCCTCTTGGTTTGCATCGACAGTATTTACAGTGAAAGAAAGTTTTGGATAATAATACAATTCTCCTGTTGAAGGTACATATTCAACAGGGTTCAGTTTTAGAATCAAAATCTGATATCCTCGGAATTGCTGAATGCCGATATTCTGAAATCTTTTTTCAGGAAAGGGTTGGGCTGACTGATAGATTGTCGGGTCAAGTGTAAGTGCAGGGGCAGAGCCTGGGGGAGATGATAATTTAACTGGTCTTGTCACAGGTTCAATGAAATAGCCGTCACCCAAAAAGATTTTTTCACCATACTCAACATCGATATTCTCAACTTTGGTGCCAAGCGGCAGGAGAATATGAGCACCATCGGTCGGAAGTGCCGGTTGGCCGATATTTCCACCTCTCGGTGCATTGTATATAAATACACGATCGTAAGATTCTCCGTCTATTGTAATAGACTCAATCTCCGGTCGGTCAAAACTGTATTCAACTACCAGTTGCTCTGCAGTAACAGTTGTTGTAGTAAACATGATAAATAGTAACGCTATTAGGATAAGACTTACTATATTAGCTGTCTTATGTTTTTTTTGACACTCTGGTTTCATACTTTCTCCTAAATTCTAAATAAATATTATCGGAATATTGACCAAGACTTATCATATAGATGTTTACAAATCGAGGTTGATGTTATTATTAACCTTATAATATGAAAAATTGCGAAAATAGCAAGTAATTTCTGCGTTTATCTCTGTGTCGATTTTGAAATTTTACAGTACTTAGGGTTTGCTTCGGTGGTTTGTTTTTTGAATATAATAGCTATGCAGTAATTATAATAAAAAAGTCGGGAGTTTTAAATTCCCGACTTTCTTTAAGTTATAAAAAATTAAAATTTAATATTATTGATGAATTAATTTACTTTAGCCCAAGTTAGTACTACATCAAATTCAGTCATAACCCCTTCCACTTCCATTTCTATTGTAGCTGATACCGTTAAAGTATTTCCACTAATTGACCAAGTTCCATCAACAACAACATAAGGTGTAACTGCAATTCCATCTTCAGATGTTGTAGTAACAATTATATGTGAACCGGTTACTGTAATTGTTCCGCTCTCGTAATAAAGTGTTGAGTCTGATGCATCAAACTCATTTACGTCATATGTGAAATCATCATTAAAAGTGATATGTGTACCAACTGCTCCTTCTGACCATTCAAAGAATTCTGCTACATCCATATTTACACCATCAACAGTAACTGCTGATTGTGTCCAGGTATCAAATAATTCAATAGTAGTTGAATCAGTATCATCATTAGTGGTAACTATTCCTTTAGTAAAAGTTAGTACTATATCAGATTCTACTATTACTCCCTCTTCTTCATGCTCCATCGTGGCTGATACGGTTAATATGTCTCCACTAATTGACCAAGTTCCATCAACAACATCATGAGGCGTAACTGCAGTTCCCTCTTCAGATGTTGTAGTAACAATTATATGTGAACCGGTTACTGTGATTGTTCCGTTCTCATAATAAGTTGTTTCGTCTGATGCATCAAACTCATTTACGACATATGTGAAATCATCATTAAAAGTGATATGTGTACCAACTGCTCCTTCTGACCATTCAAAGAATTCTGCTACATCCATTTCTACACCATCAACAGTAACTGCTGATTGTGCCCAGGTTCCAAATAGTTCCATAGTATTTGGATCTGTATTATCATTAGTAATAGCATCATCGTCATCGTCACAACCAACTACCAGAAAAAGCATTAGTGTGAGCAAAAGAATTGAAAAAAGTTTAGTCCATTTTGTGTTCATTTTTGTCCTCCAATTTTTTGTTTTTTCATTTAGTGTTTATTAACACTTAGTTTTAGTTCATATATCGGTCAATTCAGAGAATTATCAACATAAAAATATAATATTAGAGTTTTTTTTAGGGAAAAGGTAAATTGCGTTAAATTAAATAAACAAAGACCAGTATTAGAAATTGATTGATAATATTTAGAAAATTTAAAATATTTAACATTATGCCAACCGAATTTACACAAAGAGTTCTCAATATTATCAAAAGTATTCCTCGTGGCAAAGTTATGACTTATGGTTTGGTGGCTAAAGCAGCAGGTTCACCAAGAGCGTCACGGCAGGTAGTTAGGATTTTGCATTCATTGTCCCAAAAAGAAAAACTTCCATGGCATAGAATAGTAAACAGCAAAGGGAAAATTGCTTTAAAAAGCAAAAAAGGATATGAAATCCAGAAAACACTGCTTTTAAAAGAGAAAATCAAGTTTGATTTATCAGATAAGATTGATTTAGATAAATATCAGTATATTCCTTAAACATATATCAATCTGTAAGTTTCAATATGTCAACGTATTAGTATGTCATTGAGGAACTTTTACTATCTGTTATTGTTTAGTATAAACTAATCTAATGATTGACGATAAGTATAAGGAATCGTATTATATATCAAAATATAAGGAGGTTATCTTGCAAGGCAGTTTGATTTTAGAAAAATTGAAAGATCCAAATTTAAGACATGAATGGCAACAATATTTGTCGAAATTAAATAAAGAATTAAAAAATTTATCACAGGTACATTTAACTAATTCTGATGATTTCAATGAGATAGAATATCTTCAGTTAGTGTTAGATTATATCGAGGCTCGCGACAATGAACGGGTATTCTTCTGGGATAATTTTGTGAGAAAAGGAACCGAGGATAAAGCTATGGGAACAACGCAGAAATAGATTTATTCTAAAAATAAATGAACTATACATCAAACCATACTAAAAAAGAAAAGCTTCTTTTAGAAGCCGCACGGATTTTTAATTCAACTATTGAATATGAAGATTTAATTTATGAAATTTTGAAGCTGGTAATGACTGCTGTTAATTGTGAGGCGGCAGTTGTTTTCAGAGTGGATCATGACCGGACTAATATGCGTATGCGAATTATGAATCATACTGATTCCGAGATGAAAATATTTGAAAGGGAACTGGGGCAAGGCGTTGTCGGTTGGGTGGCACGATATAAAGAACCTGTTGTTGTCAATGATGTTTTAAATGACGATAGAATTGACCATGAGTTAGGACGGCAAGCCGGAGTTGAAATTCATTCAATTTTAACAGTTCCGTTAATTGGCAGGGGTCAGATGATTGGTGTTGTTGAAGCTATCAATAAAACAACTGGTGATTTTATAAGTGAAGACGTAGATGTATTAATTGGCCTTTCGAATCAGATTGCGGTGGCAATTGACAATGCAAATTTATATAGACAACTTAAACAACAAATTTTTGAAAAAGATGTATTATATGAAATAGGTAAAGAGCTTTCTGGAAGTTTAACTCTTGATGAAGTATTGGAAAAAATAATTAATTCTTTACATCAAGTAATAAATTTAGATGCCGCCGGGGTCTTTGTTATTGATGCGAATTCTGAAGAAGTAGATGCTATATATTCTATTGGATACGGTCCTGAACCTGAAGTTGACTTACATACGAAAATGGGGCAGGGTCTGGTTGGGTATGCCGCTAAACTCGGCGAGCCTATTATAGTTTCCGATGTGTCCAAAGATGATCGTTATATCAAAAGTCGATCTGCATCTAAAAGTGAATTGGTTGTACCTATTAATGTTGATAACAGGATAGTAGGTGTTTTAAATCTCGAATCAAACGAATTAGATGCTTATAATCAAAAAGATGTAGATTTGGTCACTACTTTTGCATCTCACGCAGGCATCAGTATTGAAAGGGCACGACTACACCAAAAATTAATGAGTAGTCGGCAATTGGAACAACAGTTGAAAATTGCTCGTGATATTCAAAGCAGTTTCCTTCCAAGAGATAATCCTCACCTTGACGGGTATGATATTTGCGGAATCAATAAATCTTCTGAGGAAGTAGGGGGTGATTATTATGATTTCATTAAAATTATCGACAGTCAGACAGGCATTGCAATAGGCGATGTGTCTGGTAAAGGGATACCGGCTTCGCTTATAATGGCATCTTTTCGTGCTTCGCTCATTGCGGAAATTAGAAATAATTATTCTATCAGAACAATCTGTCAAAAAGTAAATGATCTGCTTTGTGAATCTATAACTATTGGAAATTTTGTTACTGCCGTTTACGGTGTGTTGGATTCGAAAAATCATATTTTTACATTCTCTAACTGTGGACATAATCTTCCAGTGTTAGTCAGAGCTAATGGGGAAGTTGAGTACCTTAAAGAAGGTGGACAGGTGTTAGGAGTAACCACTAGTATTGAATTTGAGGAAAGACCTTTGTTTATAGGAAAAGGCGATATCTTCCTTTTTTATACCGACGGCGTTTCTGAAGTATTCGATGAAGAAGAAAATGAATTTGGTTTGGAGAGGCTGATTGATATTGTCAAAAAAAATCAAACTAAATCAGCTGAAAATATAAAAGAGGTAATTTATAATCAGGTAAGAGATTTTGCTTCCAAAGACCATTCCTTTGATGATTTTACTATGATTATTATTAAAAGGGAAAAATGAATATAGTTTTTTATCTTAAAAAATATCACTTTTTTCATTATTGAATTGTATTATCTTATATAAGTAATAAAAAGATGTAATTTCAGGAGAATTTTATGAAAAAGTTTTTACCACTATTATTGATTTTTGTAATGATTGTATGGTTGGGTTGCGGTGACGATGGACCTACAGATCCAGTGATTGAGCCTGATTTAAGAATTAGCGTCAATACAACCGCAGGTGATCCGGGTATGACCAGTGTTAATTCAGCTGTTTGGAACAATGTTGATACGATGCGAGTCGAAGTTTTCAGATCAGGTTTAAACAGTCTGCTTCCGGCAAAATTATCTGTTGTTGCAGCATCTGCTTTAGTACAGGTTCTGGTAAATAACGATGATTTGTTTCTCCGTATTCAATGGGAAGATACCAGTTTCAATGCCTGGCGTGAACATTATTATGTATCAGATGATACTTCCGGATTCGTTCAAATAGATAGAAAAGCTGTAGTGGAACAAGCGGAAGACCAATTATACATCCTTTTTAAAAATCCTGACACAAATTCCACAATTTGGGATGCCTGGAATTGGCGTGTCTTAACAACCGGAGCGGGTGGCTTTGCCGAAGGATTCAACTATAGTTCAATCGATTCATTGTCTCTTGATTCTGCTGGGACCAAAGTCGTAAAAATCGGCTGGGAGAATCCTTCTCGTTCAGGTGAGCCAACTTATGTTCATCAAGACACCTCAGAATTTAATGGTTATATTTTATATCTTGATGAAAAACTTAACCGTGGTGAACCAGTAGGCGTTCTATCAATTGATAATTTTACAGATCCAAATAATCCTGATACAACTTGGTATGATTGGCCAAGAACTAAAGGATGGACACTTAACCAAAAGATTCCCGGTTGGATGATTGATGGTGATGCAAAAGATCTATCCGAGGCACAATTAGGTAGCCGCTGGGATATTAGAGCAATAGATGAATATGATGAAACGAATGATATTTATACTGTTGTTTTGAAAAGAAAATTAAATACCGGTTATGATGATGATTTTAATATGGCAATAGCTGATTCAATTAAAACAAAAATTGTCATATTAAATAATAAAGTGGAATTATACGAAGGGGACACTTGGCGCGGAGTTAGTGAAAATCTCTGGTTAATTTTCTAATATTTAACACATTTGATAAATTAAAAAAAGCCGGCTCATCAGCCGGTTTTTTTTATGCCAATAAATTTAAAAGGTTGTTAAAATTTCTATGATTTTGTAACTTAAAGAAAATACAATTTTTTAGGAGGCTATCATGGCTTTAAAAACTTATGCTCAATATCTTGAGTCACTCAAAAAACTTAAACCGAATATCTATAAATTCGATGAGCTTATAGATGATGTTACAACTCATCCGGCAACTAAAAGAACTGTTGAGGGGCATGGCAGAACATTCAAAGCGGCTTTTGATGATGAGTTAAAAGATAAATTTACCACTACTTCGCATCTCACCGGAGAAACGATTAGCAGATATTTATCTATAGTTCAAACGCCCGAAGATATGTATGCTAACTTGGATTTGAAGCGATTAATGTTTCAATTAACCGGGACCTGTACCGGTGGAAGGTGTGCCGGTTGGACAGCTCTTAATGCTATGTTCGTAACGACCTGGGAAATGGATAAAGAATATGGGACAGATTATCATCAGAGATTTTTAACATGGCTTAAAGATGCTCAAGAAAGAGATATTTGTATCGCCGGAGCAATAACCGATGCCAAAGGGGATCGTACCAAAACTCCATCTCAGCAGGAAGACAAAGATGTCTTTTTACATTTAAAAGAAAAAAGAGATGATGGAATTATTGTCAGAGGTGCAAAAGTTATGATTTGCGGTATAGCGGCATCTAATGAAATATTTGTTATCCCGGGATCAGGTTACAGGGAAGATGACAAAGATTGTGCTATCTCATTTGTAATTCCAAGAGATATTGAAGGCTTAACAATTGTTGAGACCCGTCACCCAAGCGATAAACGGGATGAAGAAGAAGGCTTTGATAATCCTGTTACCGAAGGTGGCATAACACAGGCATTTCTTTTCTTTGAAGATGTGTTTATTCCTAATGAACGAGTTTTTATGTGTGAGGAATATAAATATAGCCTAAAAGCTATCAGTAATTTCATTATGCCATATCGTGCCGCAATCGGTGGTTGTGTTGCCGGTCAGGGAGATATTAAAATAGGTTCGGCTATTCTTACCGCTCGCACTAACGGGCTGAGTTCTAAAGTTTTTAAAGATAAAATTATTCAAATGCACATAAATAATGAAACTACGTTTGGAATGGGTATTGCCGCCTCCGCAAAAGGTAAGAAACATCCTTCCGGTGCATGGCTATGCAATCCATTATTATCAAATGTAAATAAAGTTCATGTTGCAACCCTTCCTTATGATACATCTGTTCTGGCACAGGATATTGCGGGGGGGATAGCTGAAACCGGATGTATGCCATCTTATATAGATTATGAATCAAAAAAATACGGGCATCTGATAAAAAAATATATGACTGCTAAACACTCGGCTGAATCACGTACTCGTTCCGCTCGTTTGGTTGAGTGGACTACTGTTGGGGGAGGAATTCCCGGATGTATGCATGGTGGTGGTTCGCCTGATGGTGCTAAACTGGTTATTCGTGGTACGGCTAATCTTGAAGAAAAAGTTCAGGCTGCTAAAAAACTGGCTGGGATTACAGAAGATATCCCCGAGCCGGGTAAGTAGTTGTGCGGGTAGGTAGTTGTGATCTACCGCTTGTTAATCATAACTATTTAAGTGTCGGGTCACAATCCACCTTTGGTGAATTAGGACCCGACACAACTGCAAAGAACTTTTTTAAATGTCACCCCTGCGAAAGCAGGGGTCTAAGTTCATTTGTCTCTGTCATCCCTGCGGATGCAGTAAAGTAGTTCAGGTTTCTCTTTTTTGGAAACCTGACATTTATATTTTTATGCAGATAGGCAGGTCTCAAGACAAAGAGAGACCTGCCCTACTATTATTAGTGATAGGTAGATAGAGATGTTGAAGCCACAAGGAATTTGATTTTCTTCTAACAAAATTAAAAAATAATAATTATTGGGTTTATGAGGCAGTGTCATGAATTTTTTGTAAATGTCACCCCTGCGAAAGTAGGGGTCTAGGTTCATTTGGGATGAATCCAAATATTCGTAGAAAAGTAGATATTAATTTTTGTGCTTTACAGTTTGCCAATAGCAGGTTTTGATAAAATATCCTTCTACAAAATATCTGCTTTCTTGAGTGCCCGGGCAAATTTTGATTCTGTTTGTCGGATAAATGGAATATCGAGGGTTAAGAATAATTTTCTAAGGTTAGCCTCGATTGTTTCAATTTTTGAAGTATCTGAAAGTTCCAGTTCTAATTCATATTCAACCGAGCCATCATTAAATTCTGTTTTATCAATTTCCAGCATATAATTTTGGTCGTTAATTTTAAATAGTTTACGTTGACGAACATTTTCAAATTGCACTAACCGTTCAACTTTTATTTTTCCAACTTCCTGACGGAGATATTCTACCGGCATTGCAGGAAGTTCCATAACATCTGCTTGTAAATTTATTAATGCTATGGCATCCTGTCGGTTGATTTGAGTTTCTACTTCTTGTCTTATCGTTGCGATACTTTTGTTGGTGGCAATACTTTTAATAGTAACCAGTCCTCTTCGGCTTTCAGCCCTAACTCTTAAAGCCCACCCCGCATTGGCTAATTTACGATTATTACTGTCAAAGAATGCGTTTATTTGTCTTGTTTCATCTTCAATATGTCCCAAAAAACCAATTAATTTCAAATAATTGGTAAAAGAACCAAGGTCGAGCTTGATTTCTATTTCCTGAGTCATTTTATGATTTTCGTTCATCACATTTAATATAATAAAATAATTAGCATATAAAATAAAAAAATACCAAATTAATTAAATTAAATTGGGATTTGGTTTAAACTTTATATAGGTTAGTGATTTCTTCATTGGAATCACCGTCAAATACTCTATAATCCTGAAGAGGCATAGTTGTATCCCTGACAACATTTACCTTAAACTTATTTATCTTCATCAATCTCATAACTCTATCTGACCCGTTATCGGACATTGCTTCGGCTAACATCGGATTTATAATCAAATGGAACGAGGAATACTCTTTACTTGCTTTAGCCCTCATAAACCAACGTTCAATTTTTGTTGCCATAGTTTCTCTCGATAAAACTCTACCCAATCCATTACAGTGGGTACACGGATCAGACAGTTTGTGTAAATGAGATGGTCGAACCCTTTCTCTTGTCATTTCCATGAGACCAAAATCAGTTACCTGATTAACAGCTCTTTTGGCTCGGTCATTTGCAAGGGATCTTATGAATTCTTCGTATAATTTTCTTCGGTTATCCCTATTGTACATGTCGATAAAATCAAAAACCAAAAGACCACCGATATCTCTAAGTCTTACCTGACGGGCAATCTCTCTTGCGGCATCGATATTTGTTTTATAAATAGTTTCTTCCTGATCTTTTCCCCCTACATACCTTCCGGTATTGACATCAATTGTTACCATCGCTTCGGTTTGGTCAATAATCAGATAGGCACCTTTTTTAAGCCATACTTTACGTTCGAGCATACTATCAATTTCTGGTTCCAGATCATAGAGATCAAATAGCGGTTGTTCTCCTTTATATAGTTCGACTCGGTTTTTAAGATGAGGTGCAACCTGGCGGGAATAGCTGATTATTCTTTTATAATCATTTTTGTTATCAATAAGTATTCTCTCTACATCATCGGTGAAGATATCTCTTATCATAGAAACTGTCATTTCCGCTTCTTTGTGTATCAAAAAGGGAGCTTGAGAGTTATCAGCTTTCTTTTTCAGTGATCGCCATAGTTTTAGCAATCTTTTAATATCAGATCTAAAATTTGGTTCTTCCTGACCTTCTCCTTCGGTTCTGATAATAAGACCAAAGCCCTCAGGTCTTAAAGGGTTAAGTATCTTTTTAAGCCGTTTTCTCTCTCCCCAATTTGAAATTCTTTTTGAAACCCGCACATGGTCATCATCTGGAACTAAAACCAGATATCTCCCAGGAATCGAAATTTCTGTAGTGATACGGGGTCCTTTGGTTGAGATAGGTTCTTTTATGATTTGAACAAGAACTTCCTGATTTTTCTTTAAGACGCGTTCAATAGAAACTTTTCGTTTTTTTCTGATAATTTCAGCAGGAGCTTCTTCATCATCGAAATCATCATGATCAAAATTTTTGCCACTCTCTTTACCGATATCCGATGAATGCAAGTATGCCGCACGGCTAAATCCAATATCAATAAAAGCCGCCTGCATCCCCGGGAGTACGGTTCTTACAATACCTTTATAGATATCGCCTACCATCCGTTCGCTAACTTCACGTTCAACCTGAAACTCAACTAATAAATCATTTTCCAGAATTGCCACGCGGGTCTCATAATCATTGGAATTGATTAGTATTTCTTTTTTCATTATTTTATTCCTTTACCCCTTGCGTAATTTCTCCAAATAAAGCACCGCATTGTAAGCGACAACCATTTATATAAGATTTTCCATCCATTACTTTTTTCCCTTCCGGTTGAACCTGTGTTATTTCAACAGCTCCATTTGAACAACTGACCCACAATTTCTTTTTAACATTGATGACAGTTCCCGGACGGGGCAATTCATTAATATAAGGTTCAATTGATTCACTGCTTACCGGTATGGCAGATAATACTTTTAATTTTTTGTTGTTGTGAAAAGTATATGCTCCCGGACGGGTTGACATTCCTCGAACAAAATTCACAATTTGTTCAGCCGGAAAACCAAAATCAATCAAAGCATCAAATGGTTTAATCTTTGGTGCAGGAGAAACTTGAGTCTCATCTTGAGTAATTAGCTCATAATTACCAGTTTCAATCAAATCTAAAGATTCTAAAAGAAAATCTCCGGATATATCTGATAAACGGTTATGAAGAGAGTCAAAATTCTCATTTGGTAATATTGTTAATTTTTTCTGGAGAATTATATCTCCGGTATCTACTGTTTTTTTTAAAAAGAAACTGGTCAATCCGGTTTCTTTTTCGCCATTTACTAAAGCCCAATTGATTGGAGCCGCACCACGATATTTGGGTAATAACGAGGCATGAATATTTATTGCTCCAATTCGTGGGATATCAATCAATTTTTGCGGTAAAATTCTGAAAGCTATAACAATAAAAATATCAGCATCCAGAGCTTTAAGCTGTTCATAAAGAAAATCACTCTTAAGTGATTTTGCTTTAATAACTTTCAAATTTACGCAAGTTGCCGCTGAACAAACAGCTGTTGATTGCATTTTTTTACCGCGTCCCTGAGGTTTATCATCTCCGGTTACTACAGCCACAATCTCATGTTTGCTTTGACACAATACTTCAAGCGGTTTACAGGCAAATTCAGGCGTGCCCATAAATACAATTTTCATATTGAAATTTAATAAAGTAGAACTATAACCTTAAAAAGGTTTAAAAAGGATATTGCAGAGCTTTTATTACGAAGCGTGAGCCAGTTTTTTTAATTTATTTCTTAACAAGGTCCGTGCTATTGGCGATATTAAATCAATAAATAACTCACCCTCAAGATGACAGTATTCATGTAGGAATGCCCGGGCTAATAACCCTTCGGATTCCATCGTAAACTCTTTGCCGTTTAAATCTAATGCCTTAATTTTTACTTTTGCAGAACGGCTAATTTTTTGATAAATTCCCGGAAACGATAAACAACCTTCTTCCATTTCCACTAATTCTTCGCTTTTTTCGATAATTTCCGGGTTTATAAATACTTTAAGGGTGGCGTTTATATCGATAGCTGAAAGATCGACAATAAAAAGTCTTTTGAGTACGCCAATTTGTACAGCAGACAGACCTAAACCATTGGCTTTTTTTAGAGTGTCAACCATATCTGATACCAAATCTTTTATTTCCTGGTTGATATTTTCTACCGGCTGGGATGCTTCTCTCAGAACCGGATTGCCATATATAACAATCGGTTGTACTGCCACAATAATTCCTTTTTTTTAGTTCTCAACCTTGGCGGCAATCGAAGATTTCAAAAATTCGAGCTTAGTGTCATTGCTAATTTTTAAAACAATGCGGCTACGCTCTTCATCAATTGCGAAAATAGTGCCAAACATGCCACCTGAGGTTACAACTTTATCACCTTTCTTTAAATTTTGCAGAAGCTGATCATGTTCCTTCTGTTTTTTTCTCTGAGGACGGATTAGTAATAAATACATAATTACAAAAATTAATCCAAACCAGACCAGAGTTACAATTCCGCCTCCACCACCGTCCGGATTACCGGACATTAAAATTTGCCAATTCAATTTTTCTTTACTCCTTATATATAACAGACTTAGCTTTTTAATTTAGCCAGTCATAAAATTTATTCATATCACAACTTTCAAAATATACCGATAGTCAAAGACTTAGCCAAGTATTTATTTGTCAATTAACAAATTTGGGTTAATAAAGTTCTATTTTTTTTAATATAAGTGAATGGCATTAATTAAAATACGAAATAATAAGTAATTTTGCCGGCTTTTAATACTATTTAGCCTAATAATGTTCAAGTATAAGAGCTAATATGTTAAGAATAGGGAATATCTAACCGAATTTAATAATAAAATGTATAAAATATATAAAAATATGTTGTAAATATATAATATTATGTTATAATAATCATATGAAAAACCAAAAACTATATAACAGGATTACAGTTTTAAGGGAAGAAAATAACTTTTCCCGAAAAGAACTTGCAAAAGAAATTGGGGTAAATTTTCAGACAGTTGGTTATCTGGAGAGGGAAGAATATAATCCTTCGTTAGGTTTGGCTTTTAGAATCAGTAAGATATTCAAATTGCCAATAGAAATGATTTTTTCAACTGAGCCAATGAAACCCCTGAGTCAGGAAGTTTTAAAATACAGAAAAAAGATGGGAGAATGATATGAGTAGAGCTATCAGACGATTACATGTAGTACTTAACTATTTTTGCATTATTGCAATTATTGTATTTTTTGCAATTGGAAAGATACATGGTTGGTCAAGTTCGATTCTAATTGTTATCGGACTTATTGCTGCTGTTGGGCTAATTAGTTTTATAACGCTTTATATCAAAAGCAAAGTTTGGAAATTGGTTCACGCTAAAATCGATAAACTTGATGAAAGAGAGGTTCAGCTTACACACGAATCATTGAGGCTATCTTATTCTATTTTCACTGTGGTTTCTCTTTTGGTATTGTTGATATTTGCCGTTACAGCTAAAGAATATGATTCACTGATAATGATTATATTTATTGGTTTGTTATATTTGGCACACACTTTGCCAGCCGCTATCATAGTTTGGAAGCAGAAAGAATTCTAAACAACACCTGATTGTTTGTCATAATTTCTAATTCCCATAGCTCTGATTTTTTTCATACCTAATTTGTTGTAAAATGGTATAAGATTGTCATCACATGCCAGATCAATCATATAAAAATCTTTTAACTGATATAATATTCTTTTTACCAATTCGCTTCCTATCCCTTGTTTCTGGTATTTAGGAAGTACTTCCAGAAGTGGAAGATAGGCTGATAATGTTTTATCGCTGACAGCATTTATAAATCCTATAACCTGATTGATATTTTTATCTATTGCTAATACTATATGAGAACTATTTTCTAAAATTTTCAGATGTGTTTCTGGGGAAGGCGGTTTTGGCCATCCGACAAAAAAACCAGCAAGTTTGGTTGAAGTAATATTTTTTAAATTTGTTTGATAAAGAATCATAATAACTCCTGTGAAGTGTTTTAATTTTCTATAAAATAATATATACATGACTCTTTTAGTTGTTTTAAATTTTTATTTATTTAATATTTAGTTAAACAGCTTGACTATAAATTTTAAGGATATATATATCGCTTGTGAAAAAAGTCACCAGCATATTATGATAAACTGGTGTTGTGCATAAATAAACATATAAAAAAGCTTAGTGAAAGCTTTAGGAGTAACTATAAATGGTAACCAAACAAGATGCTCTTGATTATCATTTTAAGGGGAAACCGGGTAAAATTGAGATCAATTCAACAAAACCCTGTAAAACCCAACTTGATTTATCATTAGCTTATACACCAGGTGTCGCAGAACCGTGTATGGAAATCCATAAAAATCCAGCTGATGTTTATAAGTACACCGCCAAAGGTAATTTGGTAGCGGTGGTTTCAAATGGTACTGCGGTTCTTGGTCTGGGGAATATTGGTGCCGCCGCTGGTAAGCCAGTTATGGAAGGAAAAGGCGTATTATTTAAAAGGTTTGCCGATATTGATGTTTTTGATATTGAACTTAATACCGAAGATTCAGATGAAATTATCAAATGTTGTCAATTACTGGAACCTACTTTTGGAGGTATCAATCTCGAAGATATTAAGGGTCCGGAATGTTTTTATATCGAAGAGACTCTAAAAAAGACAATGAATATTCCGGTATTTCATGACGACCAGCATGGTACGGCGATAATTTCTGCGGCGGCTTTATTGAACGCACTGGAGATTGTCAAAAAAGATATTGATAAAATTAGAGTTGTTTATTCTGGTGCTGGTGCGGCAGGAATTGCCTGTGCAAAACTTTATTGTTCTTTAGGAGTCAAACATGAAAATCTTATGATGGTTGACTCAAAGGGTGTTATGTATGATGGGCGTGGTGATAAACTTAACAAATACAAAGCTGAATTTGTTCGCAAGACTGATGCTCGTACACTCGAGGATGCAATGAAAGATGCCGATGTTTTTGTGGGTGTTTCCATAAAAGATTTGGTAACAAAAAAAATGGTCAAGTCGATGGCTAAAGACCCAATAATTTTTGCTATGGCTAATCCGGATCCGGAAATTACATATCCCGATGCCGTTGATGCCCGTAAAGATGTTATTATGGCTACCGGGCGTTCTGATTTTCCTAATCAGGTCAATAATGTTTTAGGTTTTCCATTTATTTTCAGAGGTGCGCTCGATGTTCAAGCGACAGCTATCAACGAAGAAATGAAAATTGCCGCGGTTAAAGCATTGGCTAATTTAGCTAAACAGGAAGTACCGGAAAGCGTTGCAAAAGTTTACGGGGTTGACCATTTCAAATTTGGACGGGAATATCTTATACCCAAACCGTTTGATTCAAGAATCTTAACATGGGAAGCATCAGCTGTGGCTAAGACAGCTATGGATACCGGTATTGCCCGGAATCCTGTAGATATAGAAGAATACAAAGAGCAGTTGAGGAACCGAATAGGCGAGGGTCGAACTTTGATACGGGTAATTACTGATATTGCTCAGAGAGAACTAAAGAAAGTTGTTTATCCGGAAGGAGATTCAAGTCGAATCTTAAGAGCTGCACATATTGTTTATCGAGATAAAATTGCAGAACCAATAATCCTTGGTAACGAAAAAAATATTAAAGATGTTGCTGATAAAAATGAAATTGATTTGACAGGAATAAAGATTGTTGACCCAATTTTATCTGATAAACGCAAAGATTATGCTTTGAAATATTATAGTAAGCGTTTACGGCGGGGAGTAACGCAAGAAAAAGCTAATTGGACTTTACGTGATAGGACATATTTTGGTTTGATGATGTTAGAGAGTGGTGATTGCGATGCATTTCTTTCTGGTGTGTTAACAGATTATCCCGCAACAATCAAGCCTGCTTTGGAAATTATTGAATTATCAGAAGGTGTTTCTAGGGTATCAGGAATGTTTGCTATGATTCAAAAAGATAAAGTGTATATGTTTGCTGATACGACAGTAAATATAAATCCAACTGCTGAAGAACTTGCAGAAATAGCTATCTGCTCTGCAAATGAAGCTAAAAAGTATAATATTAATCCTCGTATTGCGATGCTTTCATTTTCGAATTTTGGCTCAGTTCGTTCAGATGAGTCTAGAAAAGTTGCCAAAGCTGTGAAGATTATTAAAGAGATTGCTCCAGATATAGAGGTTGAGGGTGAAATGCAAATGGATACTGCTTTGATGCCGGAATATATGGAGAGAAGATATCCATTTTCCAAAATGAGTGGACAACCTAATGTCTTTATTTTCCCAGATTTGAATTCAGGTAACATTGCTTATAAACTTGCTCAACGGTTGGGTGGTTTAGAAGCAATTGGTCCGATTTTGATGGGATTGTCAAAACCGGTTCATGTTCTTCACCCAACTTTAGATGTTAACGAGATAGTAGAAATGACCGCAATTGCTTGTGTTGGTGCCCAGAAATGATATAATCTTATTTTTATAAATATCTTGGATAAAAAAGTGGCGAAAGCCACTTTTTTATTGCCCTTTTATTTATAAAAAAGTAAATTATGGTTAGAGTTTAACGATATAGTATATATTTGGTTCAGGGAAAGAAGTGTTGGAATTATAAGGAAGTAAAAATTTGGGTTTTTTAAATCTGCTTTCAAACGATATAGGGATTGATCTCGGTACGGCAAATACATTAGTGTATGTTCGTAATCAAGGTATTGTCTTAAATGAACCTTCGGTAGTAGCTATTGAAAAATCGACCGGAAAACCTTTAGCTATCGGGTCAGCGGCAAAAGAAATGATGGGACGAACCCCTGGAACTATTGCCGCAATCAGACCTTTAAAAGATGGCGTTATTGCAGATTTTGCTATTGCAGAAAAATTAATTGCCGATTTTATACGTCGTGTCGTTAAAAATAAATTTTTAATGAAACCGCGAGTAGTGATTTCAGTCCCTTCCGGGATTACTGAAGTGGAAAAAAGAGCGGTGAGGGATTCTGCTGAAAACGCTGGAGCGAGAGAAGTTTATTTATTGCCGGAACCAATGGCGGCTGCTATTGGTGTCGGTTTACCGGTTGAACAACCATCGGGTTCAATGATTATCGATATTGGCGGTGGCACATCTGAGATTGCAGTTATAGCTCTAAATGGAATAGTTAATGACACTTCTATCCGTGTAGCCGGTGACGAATTGAATGATTCTATTATTATGTACCTAAAGAAAAATTATAACTTATTAATAGGTGAGTTAACTTCCGAAGAAATTAAAATCAATATTGGTTCTGCTTATCCATTGGAAAAGGAGATTTCGATGGACATCAGAGGGCGGGATCTTGTTGCCGGAGTGCCTAAAAACCTGAAGTTATCATCGGTGCAAGTAAGAGAAGCTCTTTCAGAAACAATTGATATAATTGTAGAAGCTGTCAGGCAAGCACTTGAACAAACACCACCGGAATTAGCCTCTGATATTCTTGAGCGTGGTATAATTTTAACTGGTGGCGGAGCTTTGCTTCGCGGTCTGGACAAAAAACTTCGCCAAGAAACCAATCTTCCAGTAAATATTGCTGAAGACCCTTTGACCTGTGTTGTCCGTGGTACAGGTAAAGTATTGGAAAACTTTGCTTCGTATATACAGGTTCTGGAGAAGAGCAAACGGGACTAATATATTATCAGATAATGATTTAAATCGGGAATCAAGTTTTGGTTGCCGATTTTTTTTTGGTTTACTTAAATATTTATTAATCCTTTTTTATATTAAAACGGTCATAATATTAAAGAAAGAAAATGGAAAGAGAAAGTAACAACAGTATTGAACAATTAGTTCAATTGGCGATAGAAGGCAATCGGGATGCTTTTTCGGAAATTATGAAATTAAATATGAATAAAATTTTTACTCTGACATATAAGATGACCGGCGATAAAGACGTTGCCAAAGATTTAACTCAGGATAGTTTTGTGACAGCTTGGGAGAAGATAAAATCTTTTCGGGGAGAAGGTAATTTCAATGGCTGGCTTTTAAGAATTGCTTCTAATAAGGGTCTGAATTATTTAAAAAGAATCAAACAAAATGTAAGGCTTGATAATGATCAATTTGAAAATCATCTTCAACCAAATTTAAGCAACCAACCTGATACTGAAATGGAAAGAAAAGAAATGCAAAATTCAGTTTTGTATTTTATGTCAACTCTTCCAGTTCAACAGCGGCTTGCTTTTGAACTGCGTTTTTATAAAGAACTTTCATTTAAAGAGATTGCGGAAATTTCCGGAAATGCTATTGGAACCGTAAAAACAAATTATCGTGAAGCTGTTAAAAAATTGCGTGAGCATGCCATAGAAAAAGGATGGCGAAAATGAAATGTAACGAAGTTAAAAATGAACTGATGCTTATTACTGATGATAAAGAACTAACATCATCTTTAAGAGAACATCTTTTGCGATGTGCAGATTGTAAAAAATATTATGAAGAAATGCAAAATCTTTTGGAAGATTTTGGTTCAGATGATTTGTTTTCTCCTACTGATTCTGAAACTGATGCGATGATAAAAAATATTAATAATGAAATTACTAAAAAGAAACCCACAATCATTCCTTTGCATCGATATCTCTCTATAGCGGCGGCGTTGATTCTGGTCTTGGGTGTTACATATATAGCTCGCAAGACAGGTGAATTTGATAAATATAAACAGCCAATTTATGCCAATAGCGACAGTATTAACAGAGCAGAGAATAATTCAAATTTATTGAACGATGACTATGAGATGTATGGTAATTATTTTGAACAGCTCAATTTAGAGAATTATGAAACTGATGAAGAATTTTTATATTATCTCAGTGATGAGGATTTTGAATATCTTGAAGATAATTTTGACGTGAAGGAATTACTATTATGAGAATAAAAGTAACTATGTTTTTAACTATACTGATTGCATTTTTTATTAGTTTGATATCTAATGCTTCTGAATATCGAACCAATCTATCGGATGATTCAGAAAATGTTTTGATTGCTCAGGCTGATGGGAATGATCTTGATATGGGATATCGTGGTCGCCCTCAAAAAGCAAAAGGGAAAAAGTTTAGAAGGTATGAAAAATTCAGGCAAAGAAAACTTCTGGAGCTTTTAGAATTAAATGACAATCAAAAAGATAAATTACTACCAATGATGGAAAAAATTCGAAATGAAGGGCACCAGTTGATGGATGAAAAAATTGAATTAATTGATAATTTATCAAAGGAATTAATTCAAAGCAATCCTGATGATTTGAAAATCAATGAACATATAAATAAAATATTAGTACTAAATGAAAAACATGAAAGGATAAGAAATAAACTTCTTCAGAATGTGAAACAGTTATTATCCCCTGTTCAGGTAGGTAAGCTGATTATTTTTGAAGAAAGATTTCATCAGCGTGCAATGGAGAAAATATTTGATTCGCATCGCCGAATGGAATTTAGGCCTGATTCAGGCAGAATCAAACGTGAACGAAATAGATAGACAAAATTAATTTTATAACTGAAAGGACAAAAAAATGAAAAAAGGAATTCTTATTACAGCTTTTATTTTGATTGCTGTGGTCTCAGTAAATGCTCAGGGAAAATGGGTGGAAAAAACCGTGGATGGGGACACAATTGAGAAAGAGATGGTTATTATCAAACAGGGGGCTGGTCCCGGATTTAACAATGACCGTGCCGGTTATGGGCAGCGTGGCGGTTATGGGCAGCGTGGCGGTTATGGACAGCGTGGAGGACAAGGATTTAATGGACGGCATGGTAATTTCGGTGATGGTCGTTTTGGTCAGGAAATGTTTCCTCTTTTAAGACATGCAGAAATGTTGGAATTGACTGACAAGCAGATTGAAAAAATTAAAGAGATGAAATATCAGTTTGATTTGGAAAGAATTGACAAAAAAGCGGCTATTGAAAAAACTCAATTGAAACTTAACAAAATGAGAAGAGATGAAGTCTCGGAAAGCAAGGTGTTTGCGGCAATCGATGAAACCTCTAATCTTAGGGCGGAGATGAGAAAGATGCAGTATAAACATCATGAAGATGTTAAAAATCTGTTAACTGACGAACAAAAAGAAAAAATTAAGGAACTTCATAAAGGTTCGTTTGTTAAAAAAGGTAGAAATGACGGAATGAGAAAATTCGGAAAAGGACATCGGTTCTAAAAATTGTATTTTAACCTCCTAATCGCATTATTGGCCTCGCTTTTTAAAAGCGGGGTCTTTTTTTGACCAATTTTGATAAAAATACAAAATTATATTTCTTTTAATTCCTTTGGATTCTTAGAGATAGGATATTGAAAGATATATCGGAGTTTTTCAACAGTCCAAGATATAGGTAAGTCATATATTGCATCAATAATGTAAAAAACTGCCATTCTGGCGTATTTATGCCAAAGTTGCTTGACTAATAGCCTGGATTTTCTTTAATTATAATTATGTCATTATCATCAAAAGAAATATTAAAGTTTATAAAAGCTAAATCAGCTCATCCAATGAAAATGAAAGAGTTGGCAAAAGCTTTAAATATTTCCAAAAAAGATTACTCTGTTTTTCGGAATAAAGTTAAATCGTTGATTGAACAAGGGGAGTTGGTAAAACTTCGACGTGGTAAAATTGCAATCATTTCTGAGATGGATATTATTGTAGATAAAATATCAGTAAATCGTTCAGGGGTCGGGTTTGTTCCGTCAGATAAAGATGACCAGGATATTTTAATACCCAATACAGGTTTGCATACGGCGCTAAACGGTGACAAAGTTATGATACGTTTGGGCGGTTATTCCGGAGGTAGAAAAACCGGTACAGTTATTAGAGTTGTTGAGAGACTTGACAGAAATATTGTTGGTGTTTTTCATCGCAGTCGCAATTTTTCTTATGTAGTACCGGATGACAGAAAATTACATCGTGATATTTATATTCCTGATAAGTTTACCCAAAAAGCCAAAGAAGGTGAAAAAGTAGTTGTTTGTTTGGTTGACTGGGATGATCCGCATCTTAACCCGGAAGGAAAAATTACAGAGTGTCTTGGTTTCCCCGGTGAACCAGGTGTTGATTTACTTACTATTATCAAAAGCCATAATCTGCCTGAAAAATTTACAGAAGATGTAATATCAGAAGCTACCCAGCTTGCTGTTATGCCTGATAAAAACAAATTGACAGATAGAGTTGATTTAATTTCAGATGATATTTATACCATTGATCCGGCTGATGCTAAAGATTATGATGATGCGATTTCGGTGAAAAAAAATTCTAATGGATATTCACTTGGAGTTCATATTGCTGATGTTTCATATTTTGTTCCGGAGGGAAGTTTACTTGATAAGGAAGCATTAAGAAGAGGTAATTCGGTTTATCTTCCGGGAATGGTAATACCGATGCTTCCGGAAAATTTATCAAACGACATATGTTCTTTAAGGCCGAATAGGATTCGTCTGGCACATTCGGTATCAATTGATTTTGATAAAAAGGGTAAAATGATTCGCTGGAAAATTTTTGACAGTATTATTAAGTCAAAAGCCAAGTTAAATTATGAAGAGGTTCAGGATTTTTATAATGGTAAATCTGCCGGCAAAGCTATTAAGAGAGTTGAGAAAAATCTCAAAAATGCAAGAGAGTTAGCTCAGATATTAAATAAGCGGAGATTTTCCAAAGGTTCTTTGGATTTTGATTTACCGGAAGTTAAAATAACTCTTAATAAAAAAGGGGAAGTAATTGAGTTGGGCAACAGAGTCAGGCTTGAGTCACACAGATTAGTCGAAGAATTTATGTTGGCGGCTAATAAAGCTGTTGCCAGAGAAGTTTCCAAGCTGGGTCAACAATTTCTATATAGGGTGCATGAAAAGCCATCAATTGAGAAAGCTCAGGAATTTTCTGATATGATGAAAAGGCTTGGGTATAAATTTCCTGTTTCTCCAACTATGAAACCAAAACAATTTGCTAATTTTCTTAACAGAATAAAGGGTGTACCTGAAGAAGATTTTATTAATGAACTTATGTTGCGTTCAATGCAGAAAGCGGTATATCAGAGGAAAAATGCCGGTCATTTTGGATTATCTTTTTTACATTATAGTCATTTTACATCGCCCATAAGAAGATATCCCGATTTATTGGTTCACCGATTGTTGAGGAAATTGAAAAAAGGTCATTATCCGATTGCTTATTCGAAAAAAGTAAATTTTATCATTGATAGTGTAGGGGCACATTGTTCAGAGACAGAAAGAGTGGCAGAATCGGCAGAACGGGACGCTATTAAAGTTAAACAGGTTTCATTTATGGCTAAACATATTGGTGAAAAGTTCAGCGGAATTATTTCCGGTGTGATAGGTTACGGTTTTTTTGTAAGATTGAACAACCTTGGTGCCGAAGGAATGGTGCGGGTTTCTTCTCTTGATAATGATTATTATAATTTTGATGAAAAACAGTATCGCTTCATAGGTAAACGAACTGGACAAATTTATCGTCTGGGAGATAAGGTTGAGGTTAAGGTTTTAAGTGTAGATAAACTTAGAGGTGAAATCAATTTTGCTCCTATAAAATCAAATTCACCGAGAAATAAAAAGAAAAAAAGACGACGAAAATAATTAATGCTTCAAAAAACAGCCATTCTCATTGATGAGCAAAACAAAAATTATTCTGATACTAATTGGGAAAAAATTGGCATAATTGTAACACAGATTTCCCACCTCTACCAATTGGTTAAAGAAACCAATATTGATTTGATACTGGTTGATGAATCTCACACGGAATTAAAAAAATCGGTTGCTACCAAATTACGAAGATTTAACGGGCTGACGGAGATATGGTGGCTGAGTTCTAATAATTCTATTGATGAGAGTTATGACAGCTATATTGACGGCATTATAAATTGTAATTTGGGACAGAATGGAATTATTCAAAAGATTAAACATATTTTACATACCAAGCAACTATTAAAAAATTATGGTATTGTCAGTCGTGCACCTCAGATGAAAGTGATTGCTGAAACTATTGAAAGAATTTCTGAAACTGATATTTCTGTTTTAATTGTTGGTTCTTCCGGTTCCGGAAAAGAATTAGTAGCACGTGCTATTCATAATAATTCCATGCGTCGGGACAAATCGTTTGTGGCTGTTAATTGTGGGGCAATAGCCGAGGGAATCCTTGAGTCCGAATTGTTTGGACATGAGAAAGGAGCCTTTACCGGTTCCGTGACTAAAAGAGATGGCCTATTTCATAAAGCTGATAAAGGGACGATTTTTCTCGATGAGATTGGGGAAACCAAACCTGAGATGCAAGTAAAATTACTGCGGGTATTAGAGGATGGAACTTACTACCCGGTAGGTTCATCGGTAGTTAAGAAAAGCGATGTCAGGATTATTTCGGCAACTAATCGTGATTTAAGTGAAGCTATAAATGAAAAATTATTTAGAGATGATTTGTATTTTCGCATAGGAGTTGTCAAAATAATTTTACCTCCACTGATGGAACGTAGTGGGGACATCCAGCCATTATTAAAATATTTTTGGTCAAAAGATAAATTGGATTATACCGATTCCGCATTGGATATGCTTATTAAATATGATTGGCCTGGAAATATCAGACAGCTTAAAAATTTTACAGAAAGAATGTTAGCTTTAAAACCTAAAGGCACGGTTGATGTCGAAGATGTTGAGATGTTTTTGGAGGAGCAATATAAAAGTGCTACCCACCTTCCGGTTGCAACCGGAAAGACAGTGGAAGAAGCAGGTCAGGAATTGATATATCGGGCAATTATATCAATGGGTAATGAAATTAAAATGTTGCGAGAGTTAATTGTGACACATCTGCCAGGTGAATTGGAGACAAACAATATCTCCGATTCTTCGGATTTGCTCAAAGAAAGTGAATCAATGGAAGAGATGGAAAAGAAAATGATTGATAAAGTGCTTGAGCAAACCGGTGGAAATCGTAAAGAAGCCGCAGAGCTTTTGGGGATTGGTGAAAGAACTTTATATAGAAAATTAAGTAAGTATAAATTAAGATAACTTTTGAAATTAATTATTTATGCATTTTTACTTTTTGGGATAACCACAGCTGGTTTTACACAGCAGTTATCAAATGATATTTTTCCGTCAGAGGATGAGCTTTTAGAAGCTTTGAATCAAGGAGAAATTGATAGTGAGCAATATCAGATTTTACAGGAGATATTTATTGAAGGCATCAGTGAGAAGAATATATACCTGCTTGAGGAAATTCCATATCTTAATAAATTTTCAGTAAAAAATCTTAAAGATTATTCAATATACCAAAAAGAACAGCTTGACTATATCAGTTCTTTCCAGAAAAGAAAAATTGAGAACGGTAGATTTACATATAAGTATTATCAAAAATTTAATGAAGATGAAGATGCACGATATCGACTAAAAGCAAAATATAAATTCAATTCAGCGTGGCAATTTGATTTAAGATTGCAAAAAGAATATTCTTCCAATGAAAGGATTGTCCATAGATCTTTATATTATCAAAGTACAAAAGGAATTGTAAATTATCTATTTCTGGGTAACTATTCAAAAAAAATTGGGCTGGGTACGGTTTTTGGATACAGAGGGAAACTTCTGGATTTTTCAGGTAATATTGATGATGAGTCTTTTCTTTTTCCTGATTATGGCGGAAAGAACGGCTTTCTTCTTAATTTAGGCGATACGAAATATAATGCAGTTGTTTTTACAAATGTAATTAGGGATTACAAGCATCTGTTTAGAACAATAGGCGGTTCAATCAAGCAGGAATCTGAATCATATACTTTACAGCCGATTTTATCTGTTACAAGGTTATCAAATAGAGAGAGTTCAGTTTATGTAGATGATTATAAGACTGGAATAAATCTCTCAAAAAAATATAAAGAAATCAGAAATGAAATTGAATTTACTTATCAAAATGGAGTGGAACAAAGTTTTGCGATTGTAGTCGAAGGTGAGATAAATTTCAAAAAATCTTTTGATGCAACATATTCTTTTTGGAGTTACGCCAATGATTATATCGATTTGGAATCAGGTAGTAAAAGTGGATTGCTAAGGCGTAGTATTGAATTGAATGAAATTGATTATAGTTTCTCAAGTAAACGTACTGGGCAAAGAGGCGGATTGTTGAACTTGAGTTTTCACTCGGAAGAAAATTTGCGATTTCGTAATTCAATTCTTTATTCAAAGATAAATAATGATTCTTTACTTTTTGAATATTCTCCCGCATTTATAAAACAGCAGTCATCAAGTGTTCTATTGAAATTTGATTATATTTATAAGTACAAGAAAAAGTATTTATCTGTTTCAAAATATAGCCAATTACGTGGGGAAATATATTTTAAAAATGATATTATTAAAATCAGGAATAATATTTCTTTCAAATATAAAACCGGAAATCCTAATTATATCGGATGGTTTTGTCAGATACGATGGAAAAGTAATAGTTCCGAATATGAAATCTGGTCGAATATCAATAAAATTGATATTAAAAAATTGAGAAATGACTATTGGTATCTTTATGTTAAGCATAAATTTAAAATTGCTAAAACAATTTTTGGCGTAACCAAGCTCAGCCATTCTTATAGTAGAAATTCATCGCTTAAACATAGCACAACAATTTCTTCGGAATTCCAGGTCGCCTTATGAAAAATATTTTATTTATAATAATTGTTGGTTTGCTATGTACAAAAGCAAGTGCAGAAATAATTGTTAATGAATTGTTAATTAACGAACCGGAAGCATATAGGAATTTAGAATGGATTGAATTGTACAATAGTTCTAATTTTGCAGAAGATTTGAATGAATACGAATTGTTTATTGATGGTGATATTGTATTTTTGTCACCTCAAATAGTTATGCAACCAGGTGAATATATAATTATCTGCCGGAAATTATTTTCAGAAAATAATCAGGTTGCTTATGAAATGTGGTATGGCAACAATAATGGCATTTGGGGGGATACATCCAGTGAACGATTTTGTCGGCAACCGTTGGAAGCTGATTTTTCTTTGATTAATACTCATGGGAATATCAGTCTATTGAAAAATAATAATACTGTTTCAAATTTTAACTGGACCAATGGTGGCGAGGATGGGATTTCTTTTGAAAGATTAAATCAATATGATTCTTTATTTCTGCCTTCAATAGATGTATCAGGCGTTACTCCGGGATTTATTAATTCAATCACTTCTGTTGATTTTGATTTGGCGATTGATTCCAGTTGGGTGATAAATGAAAATGATCAATTTTATCTTTTGGCAAATGTGTCAAATAAAGGACTATTGCCAGTTGAGTATTCATCATTATTTGTTGGTACTTCTACTGATACTTCAGCTTTTGCCTCAATACCTTTATTGAATTCGGGGGAAATATATACTGTTGAATTTTGTCTTGAGTTACCCGGTTATTACGCTGATGTTGTTTTAAATTTATCAATCGATGATCGTCATACAAATAATCAGTATTTTATGACAGTTCCCGGTGTGAGTTATCCGCCTGTAATTTTGTCGGAGATTCTTGCCAACCCATCGGGGACGTTGAACTCAGAATGGATTGAATTAATAAATATTTCAGATAGTTTAATTTCGCTCGATAATTGGCAGATAATAGATGCCGTGGGCAATGTGATGTCTCTTAGTGGAATTATTGAATCGAATGAATACTTGGTATTAGTTGAGGATAAATTTGATTTTGAAAATTATTATAATAATCTTTCCTCAATTATCGAACCAGATAGTTGGACAACTTTAAATAACAGCTCGGAAACTATTATCTTAGTTGATAATTTTGGAATTATTTCAGATAATTTCGAATATGAAAACAGTTTCGCAGAAAATCATAGTTGGTCGCGTGACGAGAATAATTTAGCTGAAAAAATATGGGGACAGTCAGTAAACTCAGGCGGCACTCCAGGATGTGAAAATGAATTATATCCGGTACAGTCTAATAATACAAACATAGTAACAATAACCCCGACTCATTTTTCTCCTCCGAATAATGAGTTTGTATCTATAGTTATCCAAGCTGTAAATGTAGAAAATTACACGGCTCGGATTTATGATAAATTAGGAAGAGTAGTTAAAACATTTTTTGAAAAACAGGCATTTATCCCATCAGAATTTAATTGGGATGGGTTGACAGATAGCGGACATAAAATTCCTGTGGGAGTTTATCTTTTCTATTTTGAAGCCGAAGGGACCAAACCGATAAAAAAGCCGATTGTGATTACCCGATGAAATATTTATTGGTTATATTTTTATTTTGTGCTGTAACTTTAAGAGGAGCAGATTATTCTTACTTTTCAGATGAAGGATTAAGCGGCAATATAATCCTATCAGATATGACAGCGGCATCCTGTTTGTCGGTGTCATCTTTAAGTAACGGGAAGAAAATTCTGTTTCAATCCGGATTTAACAGAAAATTTGATTTTGAATATTTTGATAATTTATACATTGCTTCGGTTTATAAAAATAATAAAACAACTATTGGGGTAGGGCTGGCTCAGTTTGGTAAGATTGATTTTTATTCAGAACAAATTTTAAAATTGTCAGCTTCGTTTGCATTTAATAATAAAAGTTTTGGGATAAATTTCTCCGGTGTTCAATTTGGGTTTAATGATAATTATTCTAATCTAAGGCAAACAACAATTGGTATTAGTTCACTTATTAAATTTAACAATTTTTATATAGCGGAAGTTATAGATGATTTGATAAGCTCTCGTCTTACGCCTTATAGTTTGAAGCCAAATGTCAAATTTACAACTTTATCAGAATTGATGATTAAAAATAACTTGTCATTATTGGGGCGAGTTACGTTTGAGAAAAATGAAAAACCAATTTTTTCTTTTGCAGAAATAATAAAGTTAAATATGCTGAGCAATATTTATTTGTCCGCAATAACATATCCCTTGAAATATGGTGGAGGTTTAAGTTACAAATTCAATAAATTGAACATAGTATATTCTTTTTCTTATCAGGAAATTTTAGGCTTTTCATACAGCATTGCATTTGATTATACTCTATTATTGAGGAAATAATTGAATGGTGCAAAAAAGACAGGACATAGAGAAAAAAGAAAAAGAACAGTTGGCATCGTATGCCGCTTTTTCTCAGGAATCAAAGGGGCGTGTTTACCCACAGTTGAGTCATGATTTTCGAACTGATTTTCAAAGAGATAGAGATAGGATAGTTCATTGTACGGCTTTTCGTCGTTTGGAATACAAAACACAGGTATTTATCCCACACGAAACGGATCATTACCGTACTCGCTTAACGCATACTATCGAAGTTGCACAGATAAGCCGGACTATTGCCAGGATTTTAAGGCTTAACGAAGATTTAGCCGAAGCGGTAGCATTGGTTCATGATTTGGGGCATACGCCGTTTGGTCATGCGGGGGAAGATGTTCTTAATGAACTGCTTGTTAATGAAGGAGGCTTCAATCATAATCACCAGTCTTTACGAATAGTAGATTTATTAGAACAAGGGTATAAAGAACATCCGGGATTAAATCTTACTTATGAAGTCCGCGAAGGAATAGTAAAGCATGAAACCAAGCTAAAAATGATTCATAAAGATTTTGACAATAACCAATTTCCTTCACTTGAAGCAATGATAGTTGATATTGCGGATGAAATTGCATATAACTCTCATGATATTGATGATGGATTGTCATCGGGATTGATAACATTTGAATTGCTTGAAAATTCTGAATCGTTAAGAAATATTTTAAATAATCCTCAAATTAAATTTGATAATAGCCATTATAGCCAGTACAGTTTGGTTCGCCAAATTATCAATAATCTAACAATTGATGTTATTGAAGAGACTAATAGAAGGATTGGTCAAAATAATATTAAAACTATCGACAATGTAAGAGACTCAAAAATTAAATTGTGCAATTATTCAAAATCAATGGAGATATGGGTTAAAGAGTTAAAAAATCTCCTGTTTAATAATTTGTATCGCCATGAAAAATTGACAAATATGATCCAGTGGAGTCGAGAGATTATCACTTCATTATTTGACTGGTTTAATATGGACACTAACAGACTTCCGGAGAGATTTCAGGAAATGCTTCTTACAGAAAAAAAATCAATAGTAATTGCTGATTATATTGCCGGTATGACTGACCGCTTCGCTACAAAAATCTACGGTGAAATTAAATAGTAGCTCCGAAAAAAATCTTCGAAAAATCTATAAATAAATTATTCTTAAATTTATATTGTTTTGCATTGCTTTTTTTTATGAATTGTGTTGCAGGTTATTAAGTTTTGCCTGTTAGCAAATATTGTAAGTTGTAGTTAGTCAGCAACTTAACTTTTCCATGTTAGTTGGCATAGAGCTTGCAATAAATGGTTTTATGGAATGTTATTTTGGATCCCAAACATTACCTACGGGTAATGAATTGGATAAAACAGCAGTAGTATCTTTCTCAATTCCTGAAATTGGGATAAGATTTAAAGCCCCTTTTAAGGGAATTGATAATAATCATTCAGATTTTGCGTCTTTTCTGGCGTTGCTTGAATTTATAGATTCTAATCAGAAATATTTCAGCAACCACACATATCAGATTTATGGCAATAATTTATCAGTTATAAATCAGATTAATAAGCGAGAAGAGCTTGAAGATCAATTCC
Source organism: Candidatus Zixiibacteriota bacterium (assembly GCA_034659415.1). Lineage (GTDB taxonomy): Bacteria > Zixibacteria > MSB-5A5 > GN15 > FEB-12 > QNAD01. The sequence continues at coordinate 31,662 of JAYEHE010000291.1, forward strand.
TCCCTCTTTTTAAACAAGCCTGTTCATTTAAGGAAAAATATAAATTTTCTTTAGAATGGGTCCCATCGCAGGATAATCTTGCATGTGACGACCTTTTTGATTGACGAAATAGAGGAGTCAGCCTTATAATAATTTTATGGCTACTCCAAGAGAACTATTTTTCGAAATAAAAAAAGGTAAATTCCATCCTGCTTATTATTTTTACGGTTTAGAAGAATATAGATTATCCGAAGCAAAGAAATATCTGGTTTCAAAATTTTTGCCGGATAAGCAGGGAATGATTAATTATAAAAAAATTGAATGCAAAAAAACCGCAATCGGAGATTTAATTGCCGAGCTTGCCACATTGCCGATGTTAGGTGAACGCCAGGTTTTTGCAGTTAATAATATTCAGCATTATAAACCTAACGATTTAAAAAAGATTCTAAAAATGCTGACACCTCCCGACCCTAATAGGATAATAATATTTAGCACGCCTGCATCGAAAACCCCTAAGAGAACTTCTGCTTTTTTAAAAACAATGTCAGCTAACTCGAAGTCGGTGGAATTTAAAAAACTAACCGAGGGAGAAACCGAATCTTTTATAAAATCCAGATTAGAAAAAGAATCTATTGCTATTGAAAAGGAAGCGGTAGAATTGTTTGCGGCTCTTATTGCCGGAAATCGTGGTGCTCTGGAAGCTGAATCAAATAAGCTAATTGATTATAAAGGCAAAGGTGGTTATGTCACTGAAGCCGATATTAAAGAAATAGTCACTGGCTATGAAGTTTATAATATGTTCCATCTGGCTGATAATATTGTTGCCGGTAACAGTTCCCGAGTTCTTAAGATGATTGATGGTTTATATTCCGATGGAGTTGGTCCAACAGTATTAGCATCTCTTCTCCAGCAGCATATTATTTCTCTTTATTTAGTTAAAAATGATAAAAAGCCGGTTGGGAACAGAGGTTTTTTGATTCCAAATTTTAAAAGACAGGCTCAGAACTATACAAATAAACAGTTGGAGCAGATTATAATAAAAATTGCTGAATTGGACTCGGAACTTCGCAATGGGGGTTTAAAACCTGAAACAGCTTTTGAAGTGTTGGTGTTAAATTTAATCTCAAATCGTTAAAAAAATGAGATTTTAGGGAAGAAATCGTATTGTCGCAGGTAAATAATGTGAATAGAAGTAATGAACGGCAACTGATTGAAGCGGTTCAAAATGGAGATAAGGTTGCTTATGGCAAACTTATCAGAATCCATCAAAAACGGCTGTTCAGATTTATATATGGATTATTAGGTTCTTTTGATGCTACTGAAGATATTGTACAGGATAGTTTTGTGAAAGCTTATAACTCGATAGATAAGTTTAATTTGGAGTTTGCTTTTTACCCATGGTTGGCAACGATTGCTAAAAACAGGGCTTTTAATTATATGCAACGGGAAGAGAAGAAAGAATCTCTTGATAAAGCCAGTGAAATTGGTTTCAATCCGATTGATCCAGAGTTGGGACCGCTTGAGAAGATAATTGATACCGAAAGTCAGAAAAAATTCAATGAAGCCTTACAGTCAATGCCTATGAAAT